>CALJIY010000595.1 GCA_937973945.1 uncultured Saprospiraceae bacterium
AATAATAGAAAAAGAAGTATATGGCAAAGCAAAACAAAGGATTGTATGTCCCAAGTATGGAAAAAGATTCCTGTGGAACAGGATTTATAGCCAATCTTAATGGGATAAAATCACACGATATTATTGAAAACGCCCTAATCATGTTGCAAAACATGGAGCATAGAGGTGCTTGTGGATGTGAAGTCAACACAGGAGATGGGGCAGGTATACTCATACAAACCCCGCATGACTTCTTTGTTAAAAAGTGCAAAGGAGAAGGATTCGATTTGCCTGATTACGGAGAGTATGGAGTTGGTTTCGTGTTTTTTCCAAATGATAAAGTGCTGCGAGAACAGTGTCGAGTATTGTTAGATGATTATATAGATGCTTGTGGCTTTGAATTATTAGGATACAGAAGAGTGCCTACCGATAATGAAGAAGTTGGTGATTCGGCGAAAAGAGTAGAGCCAAAAATGGAACAGGTTTTCGTCAAGTCTAAGACAATCTTGGATACGCAAAAACTAGAGCGTAAATTATATGTTTTAAGAAAATTTGCCGCGCACAATATACACAAGACCTATCCGCAAACAGCAGAGCATTTTTATTTTACTTCTTTTTCCTATAAAACGGTTGTTTATAAAGGGCAGTTGACTACTGGTCAAGTGAGACCATACTATCCAGATTTACATGATGTGGATTGTAAGTCTGCCATTGCATTATTGCACTCGCGTTTTTCTACCAATACTGTTCCAAAGTGGAAGCTAGCTCAGCCTTTCCGATATGTGGCGCATAATGGAGAAATCAATACAGTGAGGGGCAACTACAACTGGTGGTCTGCCAAGGAAAAATTACTAGAAGAAGGCTTGTTTTCTGAAGAAGACTTAGAAAGATTATATCCTATCTGTGGACAGGCTTTATCTGATTCTGGTAACTTCGATAATGTACTAGAGTTTCTAGTCTTGAGTGGTCGATCTCTGCCGCATGCCTTGATGATGATGATTCCAGAGGCTTGGCAGAATGATGAGTCAATGCCAGATTACAAAAGAGCCTTTTATGAATACCACAAAACAATGATGGAGCCATGGGATGGTCCTGCTTCTATTTGTTTTACGGATGGCATCTTAGTTGGAGCTACTTTAGATAGAAACGGATTACGTCCATCAAGATATTGTTTGACGGATGAAAACGTATTAATCGTAGCCTCAGAAGCAGGGGTGTTGCCGATAGATCAATCAACGATCATCCAAAAAGGAAGATTACAGCCAGGAAGAATGTTGGTGGCAGATTTGGTAGAGCACCGAATAATTGATGACGAAGAATTAAAGGATAGAATATGCCAAGAAGCACCTTATAGAGAATGGTTGAATGAGCATAAGCAATCCTTAGCTGATTTACCTAATCCAAATGGAGCTAGTGTTGAATTAGACCAGAAGACACTCTTTCAAAGACAACAATTATTTGGCTATACAAAGGAAGACTTAACGGTTATATTAGGCCCAATGTTGAATGCGAAGAAAGATCCTATTGGCTCTATGGGTACAGATACGCCGCTAGCAGCATTATCCAATCAATCACAACACTTAGCAAATTATTTCAAACAACTTTTTGCACAAGTAACAAACCCACCAATTGATCCTATCAGGGAACGATCAGTGATGTCTCTATTTGCAATGCTTGGAGGCGCTAAGAATATTCTAGAGGCGACTCCAGAACATGCAAAATATATTCATTTAGATCATCCAGTATTGACCAATGAGGAATTAAGTAAGATAAAACATATCCATCATGCCGACTTTAAAACAGGCATCATCGATGCGGTATTTAGAGCAGATGGACAAAAAGGTCGATTGAAAGCAGCTATTCAACATATTTGTGCGATTGCAGAAGATTTGACTAGAAATGGTTGTAATATATTAGTGATTACAGATAAGAGTGCAGATAGTAAATTGGCTCCTATTCCTTCCCTATTAGCTACAGGCGCGATTCATCACCATCTTATTCAAGAGGGCTTAAGAGGAAATACATCCTTAGTTATTGAGTCGGGAGATACGAGAGAAACACATCACTTTGCTACATTAATAGGCTATGGAGCAAGTGCTGTAAATCCATATATGGCTTATGCGACCATTGCAGATTTAAAAAATAAACAAACCTTTGATCCAGCGTATGACTTATCTGATCTAATTGGCATTTACCAAAAAGCAATTGGTAAAGGCGTACTTAAGATCATGTCAAAAATTGGAATTTCTACTTTACAATCCTACCAAGGCGCTCAAATTTTTGAAGCATTAGGAATTAGTAAGCAGGTCGTGGATGTATGTTTTAAAGGTACCGTCACACGAATTGAAGGCTTAGATTTTGATGGCATTGCTACCGAGGCAGTCGTTAAACATAAACTAGCTTATCCAGATAAAACTATTCCGAACCCAAGATTAGAGGTAGGAGGTGTATTCCAATGGAAAAGAAGAGGAGAATATCATTTATTTAACCCTCAAACCATCCACTTATTACAACACTGCGCTCAAAAGAACGACTATAAAACGTATAAAAAATATGCTTCGCTCATTAACGAACAGTTAGAGCAAGCTTGTACGCTTAGAGGCTTAATGGAATTTAGAAAAGGAGATTCGATTCCTTTAGAAGAAGTAGAACCAGTAGAGAATATCTTGAAGCGTTTTGTTACAGGAGCAATGTCTTTCGGATCTATCTCTCATGAAGCACATGCTTGTTTGGCCATCGCCATGAACCGAATTGGCGGTAAGAGTAACAGTGGAGAAGGCGGAGAAGATTCCATTCGTTTTGAACCTAAAGAAAATGGAGATTGGGAGCGCTCAGCGACCAAACAAGTAGCCTCTGGACGTTTTGGGGTTACGAGTTATTACCTTGCCAATGCGGAAGAGCTACAAATAAAGATGGCACAGGGAGCGAAGCCAGGAGAAGGTGGGCAGTTACCCGGTCATAAAGTAGATGATTGGATTGGTAGAGTGCGACACTCTACGCCTGGGGTGGGCTTAATCTCTCCACCACCGCATCACGATATATACTCTATTGAAGATTTGGCCCAGCTAATTTTTGATTTAAAAAATGCCAATAGAGAATCTCGAATCAATGTAAAATTAGTATCTAAAGCAGGAGTAGGTATCATTGCTTCAGGTGTTGCCAAGGCACACGCCGATGCTATACTAATCTCTGGACATGATGGAGGTACAGGTGCTTCACCAATATCTTCCATTCGTCATGCAGGATTGCCATGGGAATTAGGTTTGGCAGAGACCCATCAAACATTAGTCAGAAATAAACTAAGAGATAGAGTTCGAGTGCAAACAGATGGACAAATTCGTACAGGACGTGATTTAGCCATTGCTACGCTATTGGGCGCAGAAGAGTGGGGAATTGCAACCGCTGCTCTAGTCGTGGAAGGCTGTATCTTAATGAGGAAATGCCACCTAAATACATGCCCAGTCGGTATTGCCACGCAGAATAAAGAATTAAGAAAACGCTTCGTTGGAGATCCAGAACACATCATTAATTTCTTTACTTTCCTAGCAATGGATTTGAGAGAAATTATGGCGGAATTAGGTTTCCGTACGGTAGATGATATGGTCGGGAAAGTAGAGTTGTTGAGAATGAAGCAGCACATTACTAACTGGAAATACAAGCAATTAGATTTAAGTCCTATTTTGTATAAAGAGCCATCTGATGAAACAGTCGGCTTATATAAAAAAGTAGAACAAGATCATGGTATCGCAGAAGTATTGGATATCAAACTATTAGAATATGCGAAGCCTGCTTTAAAACATGGACATAAAGTATCCACTGTTTTTCCAATTATCAATACGGATAGATCAACTGGTACGATGTTGTCTCATGAAATCTCTAGAAAATATAAAGGCGAAGGCTTACCAGATGGAACGATCAAATACCATTTTAGAGGTTCGGCAGGACAAAGTTTTGGTGCCTTCGGTGCAAAAGGCATCGACTTTACTTTAGAAGGAGAAGCCAATGATTACTTTGGTAAAGGACTATCAGGAGGGCGATTAACCGTTGTTCCAGATAGAGATTCTTTATTAATTCCTCATGAGAATATCATCATAGGAAACGTAGCCTTCTATGGCGCCACTTCTGGTGAAGCCTATATAAAAGGAATGGCAGGAGAGCGTTTTGCAGTACGGAATTCAGGTGTAAAGACAGTGGTAGAAGGTATTGGGGATCACGGTTGTGAATATATGACGGGTGGCTTAGTCATTGTATTGGGAGACACTGGGAAAAACTTTGCAGCAGGTATGAGTGGAGGAGAGGCCTTTGTTTATGACTTTGAAAAAACCTTTAAAGCAAAGTGCAATACAGAAATGGTCGATTTAGATCCTATGGATCAAGAAGATGAAGACAAGTTGCGAAAAATGATCCGAAATCATTTCTTATATACAGGTAGTAAAGTAGCTTTAGCTATTCTTAACGATTGGGACCACAGCAAATCCCATTTTGTAAAAGTGATGCCTAGAGATTATAAGAAGGTATTAAATGAACGTAAAGCAGCTCAAGCCGCACAAGTGGCTACAGCATAATAGAAAAGTTTTAAGTTCACTTTTAGCGAAGGATAATAAGATTTGGTGACAGCTTATTGTAAATTTTCCCTTAGGGAAATTTACAATAAGCTGTCACCAAAAATCTTTTTTCGAGCCGCCGAAGGCGGCGAGAAAACAATAAAATAAGAAATTAACATTCAGATAAAATGGCAGATCCAAAAGGCTTTTTAAATTATACAAGGGAATTACCAGGGAAAAGAGACAGTAAGGTTCGAGTAGAAGACTACAAAGAATTATATGTAGAATTCCCAGAAGAAAAAACGAATCAACAGGCGGCAAGATGTATGGATTGTGGTATCCCATTTTGCCACAATGGTTGTCCACTTGGGAATATTATTCCAGAATTCAATGATGCGGTGTACCGAGAAGAGTGGGGCGAAGCTTATGAAATTTTAAGCAGCACCAACAACTTCCCTGAATTTACAGGACGAATCTGCCCAGCCCCTTGTGAAGCAGCCTGTGTATTGGGTATCAACCAGCCACCAGTAGCGATTGAGCACATAGAGAAATCAATTGTGGAAACGGCTTTTGAAAAAGGCTTGATTCGACCTAAACCACCAACGCTAAGAACAGGCAAAAAGGTGGCAGTAGTAGGCTCTGGGCCAGCAGGCTTAGCAGCAGCGGCACAATTGAATAAAGCGGGACATACGGTAACGGTATTTGAAAGAAATACCAGACCTGGTGGATTACTCCGATATGGTATTCCAGATTTTAAACTAGAAAAGTGGGTCGTAGAACGCCGAGTGTCTTTGATGGAGGCAGAAGGCATACGGTTCCAAGTAAATGCAAATGTGGGCGTAGATGTCGATCCGAATGAATTAATGCTAGACTATGATGCAGTCGTTTTGTGTGGCGGGTCTACCGTACCTAGAGATTTAGGCATAAAAGGAAGAGAATTAAAAGGCGTTCATTTTGCAATGGATTTCTTAGATCAAAATAACAAGCGAGTAGCGGGCGATGAAATTGACCCAGCAACAGCGATCATGGCTACTGGAAAAAATGTAGTAGTGATAGGAGGTGGAGATACCGGTTCTGACTGTGTAGGGACGTCTAATCGCCACAAAGCGACTTCCGTTACCCAAATAGAATTATTAAGTAAACCCCCTTCGGAGAGAGCAGAATCTACTCCTTGGCCAAATTGGCCGATGATGCTACGTACCTCCACTTCACACGAAGAAGGTTGCGATAGACATTGGGCGATTTCCACCAAAGAATTTATTGGAGACGGCAATGGCAATCTAAAAGCCATTAAGCTAGTAGATATCAATTGGGCAAAAGATCCAGAAACAGGTAGATTTACCTTTCAAGAAATAGAAGGAACAGAACGAGATATTCCTTGCGAATTAGCCCTCCTAGCCATAGGATTCCTACACCCACAATTTGAAGGAATGCTAAAGCAGCTAACAGTAGAGGTGAACGAGCGAGGAAATGTAAAAGACAATAAATACCAAACGAATCTAGAAAATGTATTCGTAGCAGGAGATATGAGAAGAGGTCAAAGTCTAGTAGTCTGGGCCATCTCCGAAGGCCGAGAAGCAGCCAAAGCAGTAGACGAGTTCCTAATGGGCAGCTCCATGCTAGAAGGCAAAGACGATTCCCTTCTACTAACGAACGCCTAGTGAGATAAATCAAAAATCATATATCAGAAATCCAACTAGTTCAATACTAGACAGATATATGATGTATGATTTCTGATTTCCACTGCACATAAACAGTCCCAACGGGACGACACCCTGTAACCCATGACGCAGTCGTGGGATAGACATCTCGAACCCCATGACGCAGTCGTGGGGTAGACACAGGTGACGTCATCTAGAACCCCATAACGCAGTCATGGCCGGTTGATGGAAGGCTTCATCAAGTAGTCTGTGGCTTTGCTACAGACTACTTGATAAAGCCTTCCATCAACCACTCCGCCAACAACTGCCGATTAGACGCCAACAAAAAACGTTGTTGATCAAAAGAATTCCCAATATTCCCAAGCTCCACATAAACCGACGTACACTGCGGTTCGCGCAACATATGCAAATCTCGAGCCGTCACCGTACCCCGATAACCTCTATTCTTCTGATACTTTCGATATTTCTTTTCAAAAGTTTTCTGAATATTCTTAGCAATTCGTTCCCCTTCTGCTGCACCAGGATAGTGGTAGAAAAAGACATCTGTTTGTTGACGTTTACTTCTAGAATCCACATGGATAGCAATCAAGCGCTGATCCGTAAAGCCCTGTCGCTTATGTCGATCATACAACTCATTCACAATATCAGAACGCTGGAATAGTCGAGCCTTTTGACTAGAAGGAATTTTGTAATTGCCCCACACGATTTCATCCGTATCATGTTTTAAGTACTTACCACCCCGAATCCCATCATTAATATCCCGAGTAATCATATAAGCGATAGCGCCTTTAGAGACTAACTCCCGAACCAATCGCAAAGCCACATCATAAGCATATTCATCCTCACACAATTGGTTTTTACCAATTTTTCCAACTGCACCAGGATCTGGTCCACCATGACCACTCACGACGTAGAATATACGACCTTTCAATAAATCGCTCTTTAATGGAACCTTTTCATGTTGCTTTCCAAAAATGGCAAAAGTTCTAGCATCCACCGCAGGGGGCTCTGGTGTTTCCGTCTTGGTCTCTTCCGAACAATACATTTCATGATAGGGAACCCATAAAATCTCATCATCGACATAATCCGTTAGTCGGATTTTCTCCTGCATCAAATCCCTATTATAGCTTTGTATACGAATAGCCAAATCCCAATCATCAATACCAATAGTAGATCGAATACTTTTTCGATTATAGGTATAAAGCAATATTGGCAGGTAATAGTCTCTGCCTTTCGCTAAGCTAGAATTTCTATCCAAGCCATTGATTTCATAGAACCGTTCTAGATTACAAGGAGAATCTAATAATTTATACCGACGAAGAATAGAATACACCCCATCCCCAGATTTAGCCTTAGTCTGATAAAATCGAGATTTATCAGTACTATCGGGTTCAGGATGCAAGAGCAGCCTGGCTTTAATAGAAGGAGCTATGGCTTTAGGAGAATGAATCCCCTCCATCTCCCAAGAAAGCCCAAGGATTAAAATGAATAGTAAATAAAATTTGTGTAGTTGATAAAAACTCCTAAACATAAAATGTGATTATAAAAACTTCTCATTTAATATCCTTCCGCATGATCTTCACTCCGATTGTCTCCAACCCCTTGCAAATCACCATTAGGCAATACCTGTATTGCTTTAATCAGTGCTAAATATGCCCTTTCATTCAACGTATGCCCTTTGTCTTCCAATGCCTTTTTAACTACATTATCCAAGCCATCTTTTTCATACATGATTTGGTCAGGTAGCCATTGGTGATGAAAGCGGCTAGCCCAAACAGCCTCTTCCAGAGACATATTGAATTCTGCCACATTTAAAAAGACCTGAAAAACAGCCGTAATAATAGTAGAGCCACCAGGCGCACCAAGCACTAAATGTAGTTGACCATCCTTTTCAATGATCGTAGGCGTCATAGAGCTAAGCATTCTTTTACCAGGCTGAATAGCATTCGCCTCATTGCCAATTAAACCATACATATTTGGGACGCCGGGTTTAGCACTAAAGTCATCCATCTCATTGTTTAAAAGAAAACCAGCATCGGACACCACTACTTTTGATCCATAATTGCCATTTAAAGTCGTTGTTACAGCAACTGCATTACCATCTTTATCTACCACAGAGGTGTGGGTCGTTTCAAAACTTTCCATCGCTACCTCAAAAGCCCCAGCAGCTACCGATTCGCTCTTAGTGGCAGTATCTCTAGAAAAGTCAGCCATTCTATCTAATAAATAAGCATCCTCTAACAAACTATCTTGTGGAACTGGATAAAAATCAATATCTCCAAGATGCTTTGCTCGATCCGCATATACCCTACGTTCTGCTTCTACCATAGTATGTATGGCATCCACAGAATGAAAACCATCTTTACTTAAAGGATAGGGTTCTACTAATTTTAATAGTTGCATTAAAGCGATGCCCCCACTAGAAGGAGGAGGCATTGAGATAATAGTATAATTTTTATAATCACCAATAATAGGCGTTCGCCATTTTGACTCGTATGCTAGCAAATCTTCATGAGAGATAATGCCCTTACCTGCTTCCATTTCAGCAACAATCTTATCCGCCGTACTTCCTTCATAAAAACCAGCTCGACCCTGATCTCTTATTAAGGTCAAGGTCTGTGCTAAATCCTGTTGTACTAACAAATCCCCAACTTGCCATGGCTTTTCTTTAACAAATACAGGCATCTTCGTATTGTGCTTTCGAAAATCTTCTTGTGTTTTATTTAAACGATTGACTTCTTTTGGCGAAAGCTTGTATCCATTTGCAGCTAAATCAATAGCAGGTTGAATTAAATCAGCAAAAGCTAATTGGCCATATTTAGCATGAGCTTTGAGTAAACCATCTACGGTACCTGGGACACCAACAGCTAAATGTCCTATTCTACTTAAATTGGGAATGACATTTTTTTCTGAATTTAAATACATATCTCTACTTCCTAATTTGGGCGCCTTCTCTCTGTAATCTAAACTAGCATATTCCCCTTCATCGGTACGAATGACCATAAAGCCGCCGCCCCCTATATTACCAGCTCTTGGATACACGACTGCTAAGGCAAATTGTATAGCGATAGTAGCATCAATGGCATTCCCCCCTTTCTTTAAAACAGATAAGCCAACACGAGTAGCTAGTGGATGGGCAGAAACAGCCATTGCATTGGAGGAGGTCGCATCTTGGATAACAGGATACGGATGCGTTTGTGGAAGCTCCTGAACACTGCTTTGACAAGCATAAAATAAAAGAGTAGAAAAAATAGATATGTAAAATAAACTGTTCTTGAGTCGTATAAATATATTTTTATTTAACATTTAATTAAGTTTGGTATAGTATTTGAAATTATAATCAATGTAAACATAAAAAAGGAAAAAGGAAAATTATAATAAAGTTCCTTATTTGACGACCACTCTTAGATTACCTCTTGTTAAGCACACCAATTGTAAATTCCAACATCATACAACTTAAACGTTAATGCGAATTTGGTCAACTCAGCTGTATAGCTAGTAAAGCCTTGTCCTGTGCAATAACGTCCGCATATAAAATATATGAAGTTGAATGTTTGATGTCAAAAACATATACATACTATAATTTAGAAAACACACAAAAGATTCTACAATCTACCTAAAAGGTTTTAGAAGGGAAATTTTTAAAACGTGCAGTCTTGAGTTAAGTCTTATAATATTATAGCATTTATTAAGGAATTAATCTAAAATAATTTTAAGACTGCACGTATTTTGCCCCTCCAAGTATGCCCATCATATTTTATTTAAGAGTATAAAATAAATTCAAAAGATATTGTTACTTTTTCTTAGTTTAACTAGTCTTAAAAAAGGAGTATAGAATAAAGGTTATTTTAAAAGCAATCTGTAAGAAGATACAGAAAAGAGCAATATTTTAGAAGGAGGGTACTTGTAGTAATGACAAAAACGAAGAAATTAAATAATTAGGAATCAAGTACTTACAAATGATATTTTTTTTTATGTTTAAAAGTTTTTAATTAAACATCAAAAAAAAAGTATTTATTTAAAATAAAAAGTAGAATTCTTTAAATATTTATTATATCTTTGAGCCAGTTAAACCTACAAATAGCTCATATCTATATATAGCTCCTCTAGAATTCAATTCATTTAGCTTTTAAAATACATTTCATTTCTTTTCAATTGGTTACAACCTAAGTTAAGGTGCCAATTGCTATTCCTTATTTTTCTTATTTATATTTTGTCTATATATAGTATGAACTATTTTTGATGCTAGCTAGCACACACCTGACCCCAACATCTAAATCTGTCTAATTTACATCTTACTCTTTAAATTAGTCTTATGTCCTTAAATGTCATCTGCCAATTCACCCAAATACATTTCAACACCACTACAATAAATTCATTTTATCGGCATCGTAGGCAAAAATAATTACTTTCTTACCTTATTTTTTGCCTCAATAACATTAGTATTACTATTTTTTATTTGGTACTATGTTAATAAATTAATATATAATATTTAGCCAGTGGATTTATTTATTCGCCCAAATATATACTTATACTCTAAGATTAAATTCGGCTATCAACTAAGAATAGCTGCCAAAGCATATCCAAAATCTATACTTCAGATGGTGGAAAGTGACTTAAGTCCTTCTACTTCTTATCTATCTACTGTTTTTTATTTCCTTTACAAAAAACTTAAACACAATATCAGTTTATCTAGTCCTTACTATCTAATATAGTATACATTCTCAAAAGATAGGAAGACTATCTGATGCCTCCCTTAAACTGATTGCCTTAAAGATTACTCCCTTAAACTGGTTTACTTAAATAAAATAGACAGGCTGCTGCATTATATATAGTACTTAGTAGGCTTGATATTTTAATCCACTTTCAGTACAGTAATAAATAGTTATTAGTTAACTAAACATTTTAACGCTAGAAATTTATATTAAAATATAATTTATACTTTTTCTCCTCAGGTTAAAGTATGAAATTTTTTCATGTTAAAGTCACTTTGCCACATAGTGCTTTAGCTTTTCTAAAACATGCTAGACATCCATTACCAAAGGTGTTATTACATTTTGGCGGCTTTATTTTTTACGATGTAAATTCTAATTATTTAAGAGTGGATTGAAAAAACTTTGCTCAATCTTTTCAATTTACATCAGCGCGTGATCGAACTCACTCTCGTTCCGTTTTATTACTACATTTCAACAAACAAGATTTTTTTTTATCAAATCAATTTTCAATGAATGTGATTTTACTATTTGCAGCATTGGTAGTTGTGGGTGCATCTCTGTCCAAATTTGTCGCCCGACAGCAATTGCCATTGGTTGCCACTGCTTTATTGATGTTGTTCGTCGCCGTTGACGTTCAAGCTCAATTAAAGATTGGTGGGGATCCTGCAACCATTAGTCCTGGGTCCATTTTGGAGCTAGAAAGCACAAATCAAGCTTTCGTCCCTCCAAGAATGACCACTAAGGATCGTGATGGAATTCCGTCTCCTTTAACAGGGGCGATCATTTACAACACTGATGAGGAGTGTTTACAAGTTAATAATGGCACAGCTAGTATTCCTTCTTGGGAATGTTTAGGAGGTCTTACGGGTGCAACAGGTGCAGCGGGTCAATCTGCTTACCAAGTATGGTTGTCTCAAGGTAACTCTGGTACTGTGTCTCAATTTTTTGCTGCTATTGGCAGCGCAGGTTCTGGAGGAGCAGGTGGTACTGGTGCAACTGGTGCAACAGGTGCAACTGGCCCACAAGGTCCAGCAGGTCCAACTGGCGCGCAAGGTCCAGCAGGTCCAGCAGGTCCAGCAGGTCCTCAAGGCTTAGTAGGTCCAGCAGGTCCAGTAGGTCCACAAGGAGCTAATGGAAATGATGGATCAGTAGGTCCAGCAGGTCCAGTAGGTGCAGCAGGTGCACAAGGTCCAGCAGGTCCAGTAGGTGCTACAGGTGCAACTGGTGCAGTAGGTGCTACGGGTGCTACAGGTGCTCAAGGTGCTACAGGTGCGATTGGTCCAGCAGGTCCAGCAGGTGCAGTAGGTCCAGCAGGTCCAGCAGGTGTTGATGGTGCAGCAGGTGCAGCAGGTCCAGCAGGTCCAGCAGGTGCTATGGGCCCAGCAGGTCCAGCAGGTGCTACAGGTGCAGCAGGCGCAAATGGTGCGCAAGGTCCAGCGGGTCCAGCAGGTCCAGTAGGTCCACAAGGAGCTAATGGAAATGATGGATCAGTAGGTCCAGCAGGCCCAGCAGGTCCACAAGGAGCTACAGGTGCAGCAGGTGCTACAGGCCCAGCAGGTCCAGCAGGTGCTGACGGTGCTCAAGGTGTAGCAGGTCCAGCAGGTGCAGTAGGCCCAGCAGGTCCAGCAGGAGCTACAGGTCCAGCAGGTCCAGCAGGTCCAGCAGGTGCTGATGGTGCCGATGGTGCGGCAGGAGCACAAGGTCCAGCGGGAGCACAAGGTCCAGCAGGTCCAGCAGGTGCACAAGGCCCAGCGGGTCCAGCAGGTGCTAACGGAGCACAAGGCCCAGCGGGTCCAGCAGGCCCAGCAGGCCAAGCAGGTCCTAATGGAAATGACGGATCAGTAGGTCCAGCAGGTCCAGCAGGTGCTACAGGTGCAGCAGGTGCTAATGGTGCACAAGGCCCAGCAGGTCCAGCAGGTCCAGCAGGAGCACAAGGCCCAGCAGGTCCAGCAGGAGCTACAGGTCCAGCAGGCCCAGCAGGTGCTACAGGTGCTACAGGTGCTAATGGTGCACAAGGCCCAGCAGGTCCAGCAGGAGCTACAGGTGCTACAGGTGCAGCAGGTGCTCAAGGTGCTACAGGTGCTACAGGCGCTCCTGGTGCTGACGGCGCACAAGGTCCAGCAGGCCCAGCAGGTCCAGCAGGTCCAGCAGGTCAAAGAGGCCCTAGTGGAAATGATGGATCAGTGGGTCCAGCAGGTCCAGCAGGCGCAACAGGCGAGGCAGGCCCAGCAGGCCCAGCAGGTGCTACAGGTCCAGCAGGCCCAGCAGGTGCTAATGGTGCACAAGGTGCAGCAGGTGTGGATGGTGCGGCAGGTGCACAAGGTCCAGCAGGCGCACAAGGTCCAGCGGGCCCAGCAGGTGCAGTTGGAGCTACAGGTGCAGCAGGTGCACAAGGTCCAGCGGGACCAGCAGGTGCTACAGGCGCGGCAGGTGCTAATGGTGCAGTAGGGCCAGCAGGTGCACAAGGTCCAGCAGGTCCAGCAGGAGCTACAGGAGCAGCAGGTGCACAAGGTCCAGCAGGCCCAGCAGGAGCTACAGGAGCAACTGGTGAGCAAGGCCCAGCGGGTCCAGCAGGAGCTACAGGCGCGGCAGGTGCACAAGGTCCAGCGGGACCAGCAGGTGCTACAGGAGCAGCAGGCGCACAAGGTCCAGCAGGACCAGCAGGTGCTACAGGCGCAGCAGGTGCTGATGGTGCAGTAGGTCCAGCAGGCGCACAAGGCCCAGCAGGTCCAGCAGGCGCTACAGGCGCAGCAGGTG
>CALJIY010000596.1 GCA_937973945.1 uncultured Saprospiraceae bacterium
GAATATCGACGTTTACAGGCCGTTTCCTCTGTCAATCCATTAGCTACCTTAAAAGTATTAGCAGATATGGAAGGTAGCAGAAGAGTCAATGCAGGCACCTATGCTAAGCGACTTAATCCAAGATATACGATCGAAAACATCCAATCTTTACTTTATGATATGGTATCGAAAGGCTTTATTCAATACGATCAAGAAAGTGAAATAATTGATGTGTTTGACAAAGTGTATTTGTATGCGGATGCTAAACAAAATAAAATAGATTACGATAATCTACGTATCATTTCAGAAACGAATAAAACCAGTGGGATTCTGAATACTGCTGATAATAGCTTAGAAGTAAATGGAATAAAATTTATAGAGTTTAGTGAATCCCAAATGGTGGCTACTAAAACAGATAGTGGTAGAATCAAATTATTAGAAAATCGGAACATAGATTTTGATGGAAAGATCTATGCTTCTCTAGGAATATTCCAAGGTACGAAGTTTCATTTTGATTACGATCAGTTTCAGATTAGAATGGATTCGATTGCTACATTAGATTTATTTGAACAAACAGATAAAACAGATGAAAAAGGAAATCCGATTCCAAAAGCCATCGCTAGTCGACTAGAAAATTTATCTGGTGTCTTATTAATTGATGCACCCTCCAATAAATCTGGAAAAGAAGATATTGACATTTTCCCTTCTTTTCAAAGTAAATCTTCTTCTTATGTATACTATGATTCGCCAGACCATCTAGATACTACTTACAATCGGAAAGATTTTAATTTTGAGCTAAAAGATTTTAGTCTGAATTCTCTTGATAAGTTGAGCAGGGAGGACATGAAATTTAAAGGTAAGATGAAATCCTCTGGTATCTTCCCTGAATTTGAAGAAACGTTGACTTTACAACCAGATGAATCTCTTGGTTTCGTTACTCAAACGCCATCAGGGGGATATCCAATATATGGAAATAAAGGAAGGTATACAGGAGAAATTAGTTTGAATAATGAAGGCTTTACAGGCATGGGGAAACTTAATTATTTGAGTGCAGAAATTTCTTCTGAGGATCTAGTCTTTATGCCTAAGTTAATGACTGGTAGTGCAGATCAATTTAGTTTAATTGAAAATAAAAGTACTAATATTCCAACTATACTAGGTGGTGATATTAAGTTTGCCTTGAACCCGTATTCAGATAGTTTAGAGATTCGAACAGAAGGAGAGCCCTTTAAAATTTACAAAGAAGGAGATCGAAACTTTTCAGGTACTTTAGTCCTTACGCCTGAAGGATTGAGAGGAAGTGGCGATTTGACATGGGATCGAGCAATTATCAATTCAAAGTATTTCAACTTTGGTACAAATTCTGCCAAATCCGATACTATGAAATTAAGTATATGGGCAATTGGTGCAGAAGATTTTGCCATATCTACAGGTGACTTAAAAGGTTCCGTTGATTTTGATAAACAGGTGGGACAGTTTAAATCTAATAAAGATACCAGCTATACCACCCTACCCTACAATCAATATGTTACTACAATGAATGAATTCACTTGGGATATGGCACAAGAACAGATCACCTTTGCATCAGGGGCTAATTTAGCTGATTTTATCTCGATTCATCCCAATCAGGATTCTTTAATTTTCTCAGGAAATACGGCTTTCTATGATCTTAAAGAAAATAAATTAAATATTGGTGGTGTTCCCTATATAAGGTCTTGTGACGCATTTATCTACCCTGATAATGGTCGAGTCTTTGTACAGTCAGGAGGGGTAATTGATGAATTTGAAAATGCTAGAATTGTAGCGGATACCGCCAATCAAAATCATGTGATCAATCGAGCTAAGGTTAGGGTTATTGGTCGAAAAGATTATAAGGCAGAAGGTTATTACGAATATAATATAGGTCCCCACCAACAAGAGATATTTTTATCAGATATTGTAGGTGAGCGAATAGGTAAAGGCAAACGAAGTGAAAAAGCCACTGAGACTAGAGCTAAAGGAATCATTGCCCCAGAAGAAAATTTTTATATAGATCATAAGACACAGTTCAGAGGAGATATTTCACTAAAGTCCTCTAATGTTAATTTACAATTTGAAGGCTATGCCAAATTGGATGCGCCAAAAATGGGCGATCCAGAATGGTTTACAGTCAATAGTGAAGGTGATAAAAAAGATTTAACAATTGGATTTAAAACGCCTAGAAATTATGCAGGAGATAAACTCTATACGGGGTTCTATTTGAGTAGACAAAATATAAGAATATACCCTAGGGTATTAATGCCTATTTATTCTCGAAAGGATAGAAAGATACTACCTGTAACAGGCGTCTTTAAATTCGATGAAGAAAAGGATGAATTCATCTTTGGTGATTCTACGAAAATTATTCAAAATCAATATAGTGGCAATAAGTTGGTTTTTAGTAATAAGACGGGCAAAGTAAAAGGGGAAGGATTATTAAATGTTTGTTCTGAACTAGATTACATCAAAGTAAAAGCAGCAGGTACGATTGAAACAGAATTTACTAATCCAAATGATACTGCTGCCATCGACCCTGAAGTCACTGCTAATATGATCGCTGGTATTGATATGATTATCCCTGAAAATTGTATTCGGTTTTTGGTTAATGATATTCAGGCAAGTAGTTTTGATGCAAAAGATATTATCTATGCCTTAAAAGAACCCTTTTATAATGCTGCGTTGGCCGAATTCATTAGAGATACCACTAGTTTGCAGCAAGCATTGACAAGTATGAAAACGCAAACTTTGGCGATGCCGCCAAAGTATAAACACCACACTTTTTTATTTACGGATCTCCCCATGAAATGGGATCCTGACTATCAATCATTTGTGAGTAGCAAAGCGCTAGCAGGTTTAGGAGGAATCGGTAAAACCATGCTTAATAAAATGATCGAATGTTATGTAGAATTCAAAATGCCTAATAATGGAGACGATCGGGTTTATATCTATTTTAAATCGCCGAGCGGCTATTTTTACTTCTTCAGCTACAAGGGCGGAATCATGGGCGCCGTTTCAGATAATACTCGATTTAATGATATTCTAAGAAACTTGAAAGGAAAGGAGGCATTGATCAAAATGCCGGATGGTAATAAATATGAGATACAAAACTTAGAACCAAATACGGCGACTCGATTTTTGGCGCGTGCTAAGGCAGCTATGGAGAATTAAATTTCAAAATACAAATCACAAATTCCAAAACACCAAAAATTACAAGTGCTTAATAGTCATCTAAAAAAAGGGGATTTCCAATAGGAAATCCCCTCTGCATAAAAACGTTAATATCTAAATATATCTAAAATGATATATTAATTTATCTTGCCTTTCAATTATCGTTTTTCAACAATAACTTTTTGCAGGTCTACTAATTCTCCGTTTACTACTACTTGTAAATAATAGAAACCTGCATCTACCTGATTCAAACCTATTTGGATTGGAGCAGCATCTATACGATCAATACTTAATTTAGAAACAGTCTGTCCCATACTATTGATCAATTGCAATTGGCCTCTCTGATTAGCATATTGATTCAATGTAACATTCAGTACATTATTGGCTGGATTTGGATAGATTGTTAAATTATTAGCAGATTGATTCGCTTTGTTGATTCCACTTATAGTAGTTCTTTCCACATTGTTTGCTATTGACTGCTTCGTTGCATCTTTCTCTGTCAACATGGTATTTAAATCAATAGTATTAGTGATTCTGTTAGAAGTAGTGCTAGTAAAATTACCCATATCTACTTCTTTTTCCATTTTACACATAGGCTTCCATGAAGCATCATACGTCTCTACTTTCAAACGGTATTTACCCGCAGGTAAATTATCAATTCTTTGTGTTGAACCACATCTTGAACTCCAAGGATCACAAGTATACACTCGCTTCCAATTCCAATCAAATAAAAGTACAGAAACTACAGGATGATCTAAACCAGTAATCGTCATGGAGTTGCCAGAATGAGTCATTCCAATATCACATCCTCCAGTACTCGGTGGAGTTACTTCATCGTCATCACATACACCATTTCCATTGGAATCACCACCTTTATTTGCGCATGGGTCAACTGGTGGAGCTACTTCGTCATCATCACAAATGCCATTGCCATTAGAATCACCGCCTTTATTCGCACATGGATCAACTGGGTCAGAACCACCCACCGTTATCGTTTCTTCTACTTGACAAATCAATTTATAAGAAGCATCATAATACTTCACAAATACTAAAAATACGCCTTCTCCTGTTACAATCGTTGACATCGGCTTATCACATGCATTGTCCCAACAGTTATGGACTGTCTGCCAAGATTTTGTAAAGACTTGAATTGCTATAATTGGTGATCCATCTAATCCAGAGATTTTAATGTCTCCATTTCCTGGTGTAATTACAGTAGCTGTACATGGGTCACCTGATGGTGGTGCTACTTCGTCATCATCACATATACCATTACCATTTGCATCACCTCCTTTATTCGCACACGGATCAACTGGTGGCGCTACCTCATCATCATCACAAATACCATTGCCATTCGCATCACCGCCTTTGTTTGCACATGGATCAACTGGCGCAGTACCACCAACAGTAACCGTTTCTTCTACTTTACAAATTAATTGATAGTTAGCATCGTAATATTTTACAAATACTAAGAAGGTACCTTCTCCTGTTGCAATCGTTGACATTGGTTTATCACATGCATTATCCCAGCAGTTATGAACTGTTTGCCAAGATTTTGTAAAGACTTGTAAAGAAATGATTGGGGAGCCATCTAATCCAGATATTTTGATCTCTCCATTACCAGGAGTAATTACAGTAGCTGCACATGGGTCACCTGATGGTGGTGTTACTTCATCATCATCACAAATACCATTGCCATTCGCATCACCGCCTTTGTTCGCACATGGATCAATTACTATCGGTGTACCTGCACAAGAACAGCCATCTGCGCTATATTTATCATTCTCTGTATTAGCATTTCCATCATTACAAGCTGCTCCTGGTGTACCTGGGAAGTTAGCATTATTTGGTTGACAATCGTCTACATCGCAAATCCCATCATTATCCGCATCTGCACAAGCTGTGAAACAATCTGATGTACTAACTGGATCTGTTTCACCAGTGAATCTCTCACAACCAATAACTCTTACACATCTTAAATAGCATGCTTTAGGACTATTCGTAACTGTTAATTTCAAATCATCTCCATCATTGTCCGTTACAAACATCCAATTCGTTGTATTTGGAATAGATGGATCAGCCCCCCCTGCAAAACCACCTGCAGTAACAAAGGCATCATATGCTGCTCCTACATTTGTATTCCCTCCACCTAATTCTCCTAATAGTTCACAGGCACTAAACTGTCCTTGTGATTTGATCCACACTATTTCTAATGGTTCACCAGTAGGATTATTTGGTGCAACAACATTATTAATCATTACCATACCATTGTTACAGGTACCTACAGCGATTTGTCCTCCTTCTGCTTTCGCTTCTTGTATCACTACTCTATCTGTAGCAGTACAACCTTTACAGTCTGTAACTGTCACATTATAAGTACCTGGATGTTCAACCATGATAGAAGGAGTAGTTGCTCCATTTGACCATTTATAGGTAACCGCTTTATTCGTAGTAGTTGTGGTAGTTGGTGTACAAGAAGTGCCATATACTTTAATCTCATCTAAATCCCATGCAGAAACATTAGAATATACCCCTGCTAAACTATAAGCTAATAATTCAAAAGTATAAGTGGCTTTAGTTGTTGATTGGAATGCCATATTACCATTGAAATCAAACAACTCTTTGCTCCAAGAAGTAGTCGTACCAATATCCACTCGCTTGTAGATTTCTGTTCCATTCTTCAATACTCTCATACCATATTTTCTTGGGTAATTATTTTTACCAGTACTGGACTCATACCCACTCTGTGACCATATATAATGTGTAGGCGCCATTTCTCGAAACTCTAACTTCGTAATTCCATTTACACCACAAGATGGATCAATGGTAATATCAAACTTCACAGCATTCGGATGGTTGTTTTTGAAAGATCCAATATTTGGCATTCCTACACAGACTGCATCTCCTTTCGCTCCAGTAATCGCATCATTTGTACAAGAATGCTTTACATCAGAGGAAGTATATAAACCTACAGCTGATACTCCTGCACAAGTAAGTGCAGTTGTTTTTGCACTAAGTTCTGAGAAATCATAGCTTGATCTGTTACCACTAAAAGAAGCACAGGCACTCATATTCCAACTAGCAATGACAGAACCTCCGCCTAAACTACAAGCCTGTGTAACAGTAGTTGAGCAGTCATTTGCACCAGAATGATATGCAGTAATTGTAGTACTTTGGCCTTCACAAATTACTTGGTCTTTTCCTGCATCTACATCTAAATTACAAGTTGGCTGTATGATTACACCCGCACAAGAACACCCATCTCCACTAATTTTATCTCCTGTAGTATTAGGATTTCCATCATTACATGGAGCACCTGGTGTTCCTGGAAAATTAGCATTATTTGGCTTACAATCATCTTGATCACATACACCATCTGAATCCGCATCACTGCAAGCACAATGAGCTGCTCGAATTGTTAAGTTGCCATGATTTGTCTTACAACCATTAGCCCCTATAATTGTTAGATTTTGGTAAGTTCCTGGTGCTAAATTCTTTATATAATAATCTTGATTATTATAATATGGTCCATGTTTTTTCGTATTACCATTGAATGTATACTGAACATAATAAGGCAATTTAGTTCCAACATCAATATGTGGATCATGTAATATTTTTCCATTTTTTGCCCCACATGAAGATTCGTCAATCGCGCTAAAGTGCTCTAATTTTGCAACACATGCTGCAGCACAATAACTTGGTGAGATTGACCAATTTTGATAAGAATTATACCCTACAGTATAATGCTTATCAAACTTTAAATTTCTCCAATCTTGATTTGTATTTACGGCTCTCCACATATGCCCTCTGTAAGTAGTCGTAGTCCAAGAACGTCCTGGATGAATAGTGGTATAGTAAACATCTCCCGTTGATTTCCAACGGTAAATTTTTGCGGCACAACTACCATTGTTTTTGATAGTTAATTTCTTTGATGTAAGAATTTCCTCTTCTAAACTGGACGTTGCCATGGCTTCTGTAGAAAATCCTAATAAGCCAATTAATAGTAATAAAAAACTAAATACCGATTTGAAAGAATAAAAAATTGCCACTCGGTTGTCTAAATAACAATTTTTTTGATCGTAAAATAAATTCATAAGTTCATAAATTTTATTAAATAATGGATTAGGGGGGATTTGTTTCTTTAGTAGATTTTTTTCATTCATTGCCAATGGAAAATTCTTTCCACAACAGACATAAAGTAAAAATCTTCTATGTCGTAGGTGAGTTAATAGATGAGATAGTCTTTGAAATAAATGAAGTAATAGAAAAATTCCTTATGGGTAAGTGAATTAATAAATGGGATGATCTTGAAATAAATGAAGTAATAGAAAATTACTTATAGGATAGGTGAATTAATAAATGAGATAATCTTTGAAATAAATGAAGTAATCTTTGAAATAAATGAAGTAATAGAAAAATTGCTTATAAGGTAGGTGAATTAATAAATGAGATAATCTTTGAAATAAATGAAGCAATAGAAAAATTGCTTATAAGGTAGGTGAATTAATAAATGGGATAATCTTTGAAATAAATGAAGCAATAGAAAAATTGCTTATAAGGTAGGTGAATTAATAAATGGGATTGGGTTTCTTTTGTGGATTTTACATATCAATTAATTTTAGATCAATAGAAGGACTAATCAAATATTTACAATGCTATTTGATACATGATTTAGTGCCAATTATTTTAATAAATGATATTCGAAAGGCAGGTCAAATAATTAAATGGGAAAGAAAATTAAAAAGATTAGATTTTGTGAGATAAGGCAAATTTACATTCATATTAGATACAATGCAACTTGTCTTA
>CALJIY010000597.1 GCA_937973945.1 uncultured Saprospiraceae bacterium
AACCCGTAGGGTGAATGTCCAAAGACATTCAAGCGAATGAACCGCAAAGCGGATGGGATGCTTATATTCCGCCCTAGATGTTCAAGTTATTGTTTTGTTGTTACAAAATACTCTCAAAATGTATTTCAGGTCTGAACGCTATAAAAAAAGAGAAGCTGAAAATAATCAACTTCTCTTTGTAATAGGGTAGTGTTTAGTATTTTATTATACGTAAAGCTCCATTAGAAAGGAGTGCTATTCTATTTTATAGCTTCATTACCTCGGGTTCTAGTACGTATTCGTATAGCATCTTGCACATCGTATACAAAAATCTTTCCGTCTCCAACACTTTCTGTGGAAGCCGCATCCAAAATGATGTTAATACATTTTTCCAGATTTTCATCACTAATGACGCAGATAATCATCACCCTTGATTTCAGGATATTAGATTTCTCCGAACCACGATATGTTTGAGAGTAGCTTTTTTGTAGGCCAGTACCTTTAATATTGACAACAGACATACAAGGGATATCTGCTTCTTTCAAAGCTAGTTGAACAGGTTTTAGCTTTGAAGGCTTTATGATTGCTTCTATTTTCTTCATATTAATAGTATTAGTTTTTGAAATTCACTAAGAATTATTCAAATTCCGTATAAGATTCTATGCCAAATTCAGCAGCATCTAATCCTGCATTCTCGTCTTCTTGACTTACTCTTATACCAATGGTTGCTTTAATAATAAGCATTAAAATATAAGTTAGAACAAAGGACATGGTGATAATAGCCAGTAAACCAATTAGTTGTGTAATTAATTGGCTAGCACCACCACCGTTTATTAATCCACCTTCTATAGCGAACAAACCAACAGCTAAAGTTCCCCATGCACCATTGACCCCATGCACGGCTATTGCCCCCACGGGATCATCAACCCCCATTTTATCAATCGTTACAACAGCTATATCTACCAACACCCCTGCTATTAAACCAATAAAAATTGCGGAGCCTGGACTAACAACATTGCATCCAGCAGTAATCCCCACTAAACCTGCAAGTACTCCATTAATCACCATCGTAATATCGATGGTGCCATATCTAAACTGTGTATACACCATTGTAGCAATACCTCCAGCAGCTGAAGCTAGGAAGGTATTTGTGGCAACAGAACCAATCAATTCCCAATTACCTACTGCCGCTAGCGTTGAGCCTGGGTTAAAGCCAAACCAACCGAACCATAAAATAAATGCACCTACAGCTGCAAGTGGAATATTGTGGCCAGGGATGGCATTGGAGGATCCATCGGCATTATATTTACCAATACGTGGCCCTAAAACAATCGCTGCTGCTAAAGCAGCAAAGCCACCCATAGCATGTACTGCTGCCGAACCAGCAAAATCATTAAAGCCTCTAGCAGCTAACCAACCATCTGGATTCCAAACCCAATTTGCTGCCAATGGATACATGATGGCACAAAATACTAGTACGAAAACTGCATAGGCCCAGATTTTCATTCGCTCTGCGATGGCGCCAGATACAATAGATACTGCGGCCATAGCAAAGCCCAATTGAATAAACCAAAATAACTTGTTAGAAATAGATAAACCTAAATCTCGATCTGTAATACCCATATCAAAAGCGAAATAACCATTGGACTGTCCATAGGCTATTCCGAACCCGACAGCAAAAAAGGCAATGCCGCCAAACATGATGTCAACAAAGACTTTCGCAATGATACTCATTGCATTTTTTGACCTGATAAAACCTGCTTCTAGAAGGGCGAAACCGCCTTCCATTTGAAAGATAAGCGCAGCACAGAGTGCTACCCATACCGTGTCAATTGCACTCACATTTTCCGTCACCTGTGAGGCAATCTCCGATACTTGTTGAAGTTGCATAAGTTAAAAAGAATTTTGAATTAAGTAGAAGTCCAGTTTTATTTTGGTAGAGGTGCGCAAAATAGTAAATACAGTAGGGATAAAATAATTTTTCCTTGATTAAATTGATTATTTAATATCGTAAAATGTCAATTACGCAAAATCGCTGGAATCTAGGTCGTATTCCTTCCAAAGAAAATTGTATATCCTTGATAGTCTAAGGAGTTTTGAAAAAATAAATTTACCAATTTTGAAATATGAATAAACGCAGTTTATGAACCTCAAAGAGGATAGGCTGCTTTTGTATAGGTTGAAAACTTATAGAAAAAAGGTTCAATTCAAAATTCTTCTGGTAAATTTATTTTTTCAATAATATTAATATGAAATGAAACGATCATCTTCCTTCTACTTGAAGAATCTAGCCTCTTCCTAAAGAAGGAAGGAGAATAAGAAATTATTTTTTTTTAATTATACAGGAGGAGAAATTATTTTGAAGATATTCTAATAAAACAGCTACAACCAAGACTTAAAAAATATAATATTTCTTCTATATGAAGTCCATTTTTTTCTAAGAAATTGATCCAACTTATTATTCTTATTAGTGAATGGATTTTTCTTTTGTTGTGGCATAATTTTTTCATTAGAGGAATCAAATAAACCACACTACGATATCTAGCTACAAATTAATACTCAATTAAATTTATTTCCTAAGTCAAAATATTGAAATCTATAATCAAGGCATTCTTTTTGATATAAATATAACTAATTCAAGATAACCAAACGTACCACTTACTTACACAACCAATATTTAGAAATTATAATCTCATGGAAATAACGAATTTTACAAGAACTGTTTTTTGTTTGAAGCATGTATCCTATACTTCTTCTTTCCACTACCATAATAACCCTTCCGTAAAATTTTTTCCATTACAGACTTAATATTTTAATTCAGGTGAGGTCGATTCTATTCAAATAAATAGTTTGTCCGAAATGAATGATCTATTAATGACCATACATGATATACATCTGTATTGCTTTTAAGCAAAAGCATATAGGCTTTATTAAATCTCAGGGTTTAATAAAATATACGCTGTAATTAAGGAAATACTTACCAGTAAAATTGAAGTCTACTTAGAAATTCGATTTGCAGCCACATTTAAATATGTAAAAATATTTAAATATAACAAATTAAATACGTCATTTTTTTTGAGAAGCTAATACGCTTACTTATTTAAAACATATCAAACTGGTCATAAAAACTATCGCACAATCTATGTGCTCATAGTACAAAATATATATGGCTTTTTATCCAAATTTATTTTACACATTTTATTAATTAACCAAAATTTACTAATCTCATGAAGAAAATGAGTTTTACGTTATTTAGATCACAGAGTTGGCTTTCCGCTACCTTTATGGTCTTATTTGCTTGGTGTTTGGTTGGTAGTGTCAATGCACAAACTGCATTAGATACTTCTAATGATACAAGAG
>CALJIY010000598.1 GCA_937973945.1 uncultured Saprospiraceae bacterium
CAACAATTTTATAAGCCAAAGCCTCTATTTCGCTACCTACAGCTTCACCATAGTTGACTAAAACCAAGGCTTGTTTCGCATGTGCTCCGGTGTTACCCACTCGTTTGCCTTTCCATCCGCATTGTTCAATGAGCCATCCTGCTGGTATTTTGACTTGATTGTTAGGTAAGTCATAAGAAACAATATTAGGAAATTGCTTCTGTAGTTTTTCAAATTGTTGTCTAGGGATTTCTGGATTCTTAAAAAAGCTACCGGAATTACCTAATTCTGCTGGGTCTGGCAATTTGGTGGAGCGAATGTAGATGACAGCTTCGCTAATTGTTTTAATCGTAGGACGTTTTACTTTTCTTTTGTCTAGGACTGTTTTAATAGCCCCATAATCCATATTTAATTGGTGCCTTCGGTGCGTCAATTGGAAATAAACAGCTGTAATAAAGTATTGCCCTTTCAGTTTTTTCTTAAACACACTATCTCTATATCCAAATTGGCAATCTGCTTTCGTAAATGTTCGCTTCTTACCCGTAGCTATTGCTATAGCATCTAACTTCACAAAAACATCTTTTAACTCTACCCCATAGGCTCCAATATTTTGAATAGGCGATGCGCCAACTGTTCCTGGTATTAGAGATAAATTCTCTATGCCCCCATATCCTTTTTTGATACACCACAAAACGAAGCGATGCCAATTCTCGCCACCTCCCACTTTTAGGGTGACTGTTTCTTTATTTTTACGCAAGACCTTAATCCCGCTTATTTCATTTCTTAATACCAAGCCTTCTACATCTTTTGTCAATAGCATATTACTGCCACCCCCTAATATAAATATTGGTTGATAAGGAAGCTTCAAGCTTGCTTTTAATTGTGCTTCAGAATGGATATGAATAAGGTTAGCAGCTGTGGCAGGAAGGCCGAATGTATTGTAGGATCGTAAGGAGAAATTTTTTTTTATAATCATTTTGGGTAATGATGAATGAGAAGTCAGATCACTATGTTGTCAGAGGTCAGAACGCTACGCTGTCAGATGTTGACCATATAGAATACGCTAGGTCAACATCATGCGTCTGACAGCGTAGCGTTCTGACAGTTCCATTAGCGTAAACTAATAGGAACGGTCTGACATCTGACTTCTAAAACTAAGCCATTTCAAATTGCAACTTAGCTAAACTACTATATAGTCCATTATCTTGTAAAGACAGTTCATCATGTGTTCCTTTCTCCACAATCTTACCCCCATCTAAGACATAGATACAATCTACTTCTCGAATCGTTGCTAATCTATGCGCAATGATGATGGAGGTCCTACCTTCCATCAGAGTATTGAGCGCATCTTGAACTACTTTTTCTGATTCTGCATCCAAAGAGGAAGTGGCTTCATCTAATAGTAAAATAGCTGGATTTTTTAGAATGGCTCTAGCGATAGCTAAACGTTGGCGCTGACCACCAGATAATTTGACGCCTCTCTCCCCAATCAAGGTATCCAGACCTTCTGGAAATTTTTTAATATACTCCCAACAATTGGCTTGCTTCGCGGCTATTATTACTTCCTCATCGGTGGCATCTTCTTTTCCATATAGGATATTTTCTTTGATACTCCCACCAAAAAGAATCACCTCTTGAGGCACTAAGGCCATATTATTTCTTAGATCTCTTAAGTCTACATCATAGATACTTTGCCCATCTACTTTTATGTCCCCTTTTTCTATTCCATAAAACTGTAATAACAATTGAATAATGGTCGACTTACCAGCTCCACTTGGTCCAACTAGCGCTACTTTTTGACCTGATTTTATCTCTAAGTTAATCCCTTTTAAAACAGGTAAGTCTTGGCGAGTAGGATAACGAAAATGCACATTTTCAAAAGTGACATTTCCTTGTATATCCATAGGTGTTAGATGTGGCTTTTTGATTAAATCCACTTCTCCTTCTGTATGTAAAATCTCTCGTACCCTTTCTGTTGCACCGATCGCCCCTATAATCTCTGGGTAAAAATTTCCCAAACTAGCAATGGAGGCACCAATGATAAAGGTGTAGGTAACGAAGGACACTAATTTGCCTGCCGAGATGGTTCCATTTTGAACCATCATAGCTCCTTGAAAAATAATAAAGAACAAAGCACCGAATAATATCGTCACAATAAATACAGAAAAGGCAGCTCTACCTCGGGCATATTTTAAAGCAATTGTTACCACACTATCTATGGATTTTCCGTATCGCTTTGTCTCAAACATTTCATTAGCAAAGGCTTTGACCACTTGAATAGCTTGTAAAGATTCTCCTAAGATAGAATTAGATTCTGCGAGTTGTTTCTGTCTTTGTTTGGATAACTTTCGAATATACCTGCCAAAGAAAATAGCGCAGACCATAACGATTGGTACGGTCAGCAACATGATTAAAGATAGGCGTGGTGTAGTAATTGCTAAGAATAAAATCCCTACAAAAAGGATGATTATCTGTCTAAGAAATTCCGCTAAGGTGATAGAAAACGTACTATATAATTTTTCTACATCAGAGGTCAAGCGACTGATCAAGTCGCCCATTTTATTCTCTTCAAAAAAGGTGATCGGTAAGGAAATCATTTTTTGATATAAAGCAGACCTTATATCTGCGATTCCTTTCTCACTCACATTGGCAAATAAAATCACTCTCGTATAGGAGACAAATCCTTGCGCAAATAAGACCCCCACCAATACAAAACCAATCTGCTTCAAAGAAATATCATATTCTGATTTTCCTTGCGCCGTATCCACCATTAGACCTATTAAATATGGAAATAGCATAAAGACCATACTCGAAAGGAATAGAAGAAACATTCCAATGATAAAAGACCACTTATAAGGTCGAATAAATTCGAATATTTGTAAAGCCTCTCTAAAGTTCTCCCTATTCACTTTCACCTTTGGAGCCTCGTCTAAATCGTTATTATTGTGTCTTCTTGCCATTTGTCTTTACTTCCTTGAAATTCTTTTTAACTAAATCCTCAAATTACCAACAAAAATACTGCTTATTTAGGATAGCATCGCTAAGTATTGTCCTTTGATCGTAAAAAATAGAGCGGTTTTTTAACAGATTGCATAAAAAGCCTAATCTATCGTTAAACTTCTAGACATTTAGATGTCAGAAGCCAGAACGCTACGCTATCAGATTGTACACTGCTGGACATTTAAAAGAGCAGAGAATAGAGAGCAGAGAATAGAGACAGATTTCGTTTAAAACTTGACGAAATTTCGTTGTTTCTTCGAACGAAATACATTTCTACTCTCTCTTCTCTGCTCTCTGTTCTAAACAATGTCCAGCAGTGTAGTCAGATTGCCAAATACACTTACAAGTGTCACGTTGTCAAAGTCTTACGTCTGACACCTGACAGTTCTGGAAGAACGATCTGACCTCTGACTTCTGAAAGTATTCATATTATATAAATTCTTAGGTCATGGCCAGATATCTATTTTTCTTTTGTTTATGGTATAGTATCCAACCGATTATAGCTCAAAAAAAGGACTTCGTTATTGGTTTACAATCTGGTAACAACTATAGCAGAACGTTTATCACCAATGAATATACTCCTAGTCCATTAAAAGGCGATTATTTTATAGGAAGTTCTTTTGGCGTAGTTGCTCGCAGCAAGTTATTCACCTATAAATGGAAATGGGGTGGTTTCTCTAATAGATATATTGTCTTTGCGGAATCTGGTCTTGGCGCTACCTTTGGAGGATATAATTATTACTACAAAGAAGAAACAACTTTTCAAGCACAATACAATCTACAACTACCACTATTATTAGTCATACGCCCTACCAAACAAAAGTATTGGTATAAAAGCTTTAAGGGAAAAAGAATTTATCCAATATTAAAGACGGGGTTAACGCTCCACAAAACACTCCATCAACAACTTCAAAAAAAATATTTGTTTGAAGAGGACCAAGTATTGGAACAACTCGAAGCAGCTAAACCGATCAATATAAGTTTTACAGGAGCCTTAGGTTTTCAGAGAGAATATAAGAATGGCAGAATTATGTACATAGGGATTAGTACTCAAAATTTCTTCTTCCAACAAGTAGAAGGAACGGTCGAAGTAAGAAGCAAACAATTGAATGAAATAGCTCAAATCCAAAAAGGAATTATTCTTTGGTCCTTAG
>CALJIY010000599.1 GCA_937973945.1 uncultured Saprospiraceae bacterium
CTGCGTTCCTTGGAAGGCAGGTTTAAAATTTATGATTTTACAACTCCAAAGACTTTTTCATTTTCTCAAATATCAGTTCCTCAGGATCATTACTTGCATTTTCTTCAATATGTATCAGCCATTGCTGTTCCAATTTAATGAGAGAAAAGTAATCCTCTATTAGATCACCATCTTCTCGCAAGGTATATTTACAAATCGCTTTATCCGCTGTCTCTGTACAAGTCATATTTATAAATGTGGTTGCTTCATTTGTTCCATTATCAACAATCAAATCTTTATTCTCTGTCAACCATGCTTGGGTTGCTGAACTGCCTAGTAATAAGGCTTTATCAATCTCATTATTATCCAATACCTTTTGCCATAAGCGGCATATGGATTCAGGCGTATTCGGGATGGTAAAGGTCTCTGTATCCTTAGATACAGCAGGTTCATTTTTACAGGCGCATAGTAATCCTAACAATAGGAAGTACAATAGGTAATTACTTTTCATCTTTTAAATTCTTAAAAAAAACTAGTAAGCTATTGGCTCCTTGGAATGGGGATAATTGATTGTTCAATACTGCTTTTTCTATTTTTATTAATTCTTCTTGTATGAGTTTGTTTTTGAAAAAGGCATCTTGTAAACCTTGATTAATAGATGAAGTTAGCCAATATTTTGTTTGGTTCTGTCTATTTTTTTGAAAAAAATTATTTTCTTTAATTAGAGCAAAATATTTTTCGATCTGTTCCTCTATTTCTGTCATTCCTTGTTCATGTAAGGCAGAGCAAGCGATTGCTGTTGCGGTCCAGTTACTATCCTTAGGGGGAAATAAATGTAAAGCATTTTTATAATCTCGTTTCGTTTGCTTGGCTAGGGTAATTCTATCTCCATCTGATTTATTAATGATTGCTATATCTGCCATTTCAACAATGCCTCTTTTGATCCCTTGTAGCTCATCTCCTGCACCGGGGAGGAGTAATAATAAAAAAAGATCCACCATAGAGTGAACCATTATTTCCGATTGTCCAACCCCTACCGTTTCCACTAAAATTGTATCATAGCCAGCAGCTTCACACAAAATCATAGTTTCTCTTGTCTTACGTGCCACCCCTCCTAAAGAAGCGCCAGAAGGGGATGGTCGAATGAATGCCGCATCATTACTAGACAAGCGTTCCATTCTAGTCTTGTCTCCTAATATGCTCCCCCCGCTTAATTGACTAGAAGGATCGACCGCAAGAATGGCTAACTTAGATCCTTTATGAATCAAATAGCTACCAAAAGCTTCTACAAAAGTACTCTTACCTACCCCTGGTGCGCCCGTAATACCAATTCGAATAGATTTGTTCGCATGTGGTAAACATAGGTCAATAATTTCTGCAGCCAACTTCTGATCTACTTCCTGTACACTCTCTATAATCGTAATAGCCTGCCCTAGTGCTATTCGATCTCCTGCTAGAATAGCTTTCGCATAAGCACTCGCTGTTAAGCGATGCTTCTTATTCGCAGCAAGCAGCTTTTTTAAATTCGGATTTAAGCTAGCTGGCATTTTATTTTTAGAAGAATCTGGCATAGCTATAAAAATACATATAATTGCGGTATTTATTCAGCAAACAAAGTACTCAAATAAAGCCATCAAATAGTAATAAGATAAGCTAATTAAATAAAATATAGCTGTATAAAACAATCTTAGATAGATTATCTACGTATAGTTAGTACACAGATAAAATTTCCTTTATTAATTAACAATTATACATGTTTTTTTTAGACCACCTTACAGAAAGTGTTAAACAAATTGCAGTAGATGCAGGAGCTGTCATCATGGATGTTTATAAAGATGAAGCTAGTTTTAAAGTAACAAAAAAGAAAGATGATAGTCCTTTAACGATAGCGGATGAAAGAGCGAATGCAGTTATTTGTGCGGGCTTAAAAAGATTAACGCCTAATATCCCAATTATCTCAGAAGAGAATAAAGAGATTGCGTATTCCAAACGAAAAAGATTCATCTTTTCTTGGTTAGTAGACCCAGTGGATGGTACTAAAGAATTCATTAAAAGGAATGGAGAATTCACTGTAAATATTGCTTTGCTATATAGAGGCAAAACTATTTTCGGTGTGGTCTATGTGCCAGTAACAAAAGAATTATTTTGGGGCATGAAAGGAAAGGGGGCATTCGTATCTGTCGGTAATAAAAAACCAAAGCAATTAAAAGCGCCAAAATTTACAATGCAAGACCAAGGCTTGAGTGTCGTCTGTTCCAGATCTCATTTAAATGAAGAAACCGCTAGCTTTATTAAGCAATTGAAGAGACCTAAAAAAGTATCAAAGGGTAGTTCTTTAAAATTCTTAATTTTAGCACAAGGGGGCGCACATGTATATCCTCGACTAGCTCCTACGATGGAATGGGACACAGGGGCAGCACAAATCGTTTTGGAAGAAGCTGGTGGGAAAGTGATTAATGTAGAAACGGATCAACCTTTAGGGTATAATAAAGAGAATTTACGAAATCCTCATTTTGTAGCATATGCTAATGTACAATAGATTTTCTTTTGAAATACTTAGAACTACTAGGTCTTTCTATTCAAAAGAAAATGAATACAAGCTGAAAGAGCCTATTTATTCATCCGATCACTTGCAGTGGTCGGATGAAATAGGCAGCTTGATCCAACCACTGCAAGTGATTGGATCAATTATTCTATTCGTAACTAGTTTATTTTTTTCCGCTTCTGTAACAGCTCAATCTATAGATTCCCTTCCTTTCCAAGCATCTTATCTAACGACAGATGCACTACAGCAAATATATGTTGCCACTGACGAAGGCAAGCTTATTAAACTATCTAAAGATGGTAAAACATTATTTGAATATAATAATCGAAGGTTAGGACCGCTTAGTTCTATTGATGCAACTAATCCGTTTAATATACTAGTCTATTATAAGGATTTAGCTACTATTGTTTTGTTAGATCGCACCCTGTCTCCTTTAAAAGAAATCAACTTATTTGAGCTGAATATATTTGAAGCACAGGCAGTAGGTTTATCCAATGATAATCATATTTGGATATATGATCCGATATCAGCGCAGTTAAAGAAAATAAATAAGGAAGGAAAAATCTTATTTCAAAGCAGAGATTTAAAACAAGTACTCAGAAGTACCTTAAATATAAATTCCCTAATAGAGCGGAATAACCAACTCTATCTAAATGACCCTGCAAAAGGTATTTTCATTTTCGATAATTTTGGTCAATTACAACAGCAGATACCAATCATCGGAATCCAGCATTTTCAATTATTGCAGGAGCAATTAATTTATCTACAAGACGGCTTGATTCAACAGTATCATTTAGAAACAAAAGTAACGCAGACCTTCTCCAATCCCTATATAACAAACGCAATAACAGTCCGCATCAACTCCCAGCAAGTTATAATAGCCCAAAAAGATAAACTATTAATAGTCCCTAAATAATATTCATACCACCCTCTATCCGTGCTATTAGAACAGAGAACAGAGAACAGAGATGGACTTCGTTACAAACAACGAAATTTGGTCATTTTAGACGAGATCTGTCTCTACTCTCTGCTCTCGCTTCTCTGTTCTTTATTTCTCACTAATATTTCATACTCCGCCAAACCACTTCATCAGGTACTTCCGCCTCCAAGGCGACTAACTGATTACTAACAGGATGTCTAAAACTTAGTTTCCATGCGTGCAAGTGAATAGATCGATCCTTATTACCGCGTTTCGCACCATACTTCACATCCCCCTTAATAGGCGAACCAATTGCTGCTAATTGGGCACGTATTTGATGATGTCGGCCCGTTTCTAATGCTATTTCTAATAAGTGGTAGTTGTCATTCTTAGCGACTACTTTATAGGAGAGTATCGCTTTTTTAGCACCTTTTTTAGGTTCCAATGAGCAATAAGCCTTATTGTATTTTGGATTTTTACTTAAGTAGTGGGTTAATGTCCCTTCTTTTTCAGCGGGCGGCGTTTTTACTACCGCCAAGTAGGTTTTTTGAATAGAGCGGTTTTGAAATTGCTCATTTAATACCTTTGTAGCTTTAGGTGTTTTGCCAAAAAGAACAATTCCACTAGCTGGTCGATCAATTCGATGTAAGACCTGTAATTTAGATTTGCAATAGATTTCTCCTAAATCTAGTAAGGATTTCTCCTCTGTTTTGTCTGGCTGTACTGATAAACTAGGTGGTTTATTAAAAGCAATCACTTGATTGTTTTTATATAGAACGGTATCGCTTATTTTGATTGTTGTTATATCCATTTTGTTTGCT
>CALJIY010000600.1 GCA_937973945.1 uncultured Saprospiraceae bacterium
GCTATATTCTATTTTTTGTATGCTTCGTAAATATAATAAGACTTAAGCCAAATAAAAAAGGGAAAGCAACTGAGTCGCTTTCCCTTTTTAACTTCGATTAGAAGCATTTATTTTACTTTGTCCACAATAGACTTGAAAGTAGCTTCGTGATTCATTGCTAAATCCGCTAGTACTTTTCTATTTAACTGGACATCACTTTTTGACAATTTGTGCATAAACACAGAATAAGACATTCCATATTGTCTAACTGCTGCATTAATTCTTGCAATCCATAGTCTTCTAAAAGCTCTTTTCTTTTGCTTCCGATCTCGGTAAGCATAAGCAAGACCTCTTTCTACAGCATTTTTAGCTACTGTATAAACTTTGGATCTAGCTCCGAAATAGCCTTTGGCCATTTTCAGAATCTTTTTTCGTCTTTTTCTGGATGCGACTGCATTTACAGAACGAGGCATAGTTTTATTTTTTTGCAATACAGGGGCTTCAATAATTTTAATTGAACGCGCTTTGGACCTATATTGAGTGAAAAAATGAAAAGAAGAAAGTTAACGTAGTATCTAGCTTTTAACAAGATTAGATACAAAGAAGTCTCTCAATTCTCTTTTGATCGCTAACATTAACCATGGCAGAACCACGTACTCTTAACTTAGCTTTCTTACTCTTTTGACGCTTTCGGTGAGATGTATTCGCTTGGAAACGCTTTATCTTACCGGAACCAGTACGCTTGAATCGCTTCTTCGCACTAGAGTGGGTTTTCATCTTCGGCATTACTGCTACGTTTATCTAAATGAAAAAAATCTGTTTTATTCCACTTTTTGGAATAGGAGCGCAAAGATAGTGAATTATTGACGGAAATGAAAGAGAAAATAGGAGTTATTTGAATACTAAAAGTAGAGTGGGAGCGGGACTATACTAAAGAAGGGGATGCTGGTATAGGCATCCCCTTCTTTTAACTAAATATATATAGGAAAATTAAGTTTTCTTCTTCTTTTTAGGCTGTACCATTACGGACATTCTACGACCTTCCATTTTAGGTAAGGCTTCCGCAGCACCGTGTTCCTCTAATTCCTTCAAGAAACGCAACAAAAGCAATTCTCCTCTTTCTTTAAACACGATCGTTCTTCCTCTAAACTGTACATAAGCTTTCACTTTTGCACCGTCTTCTAAGAAGTTTTTCGCATGTTTTGTCTTAAAATCAAAATCGTGGTCATCTGTATTAGGACCAAATCTGATTTCTTTCACTACCGTTTTTACTGCTTTTGACTTGATTTCCTTCTGCTTCTTCTTTTGATCATATAGAAACTTACGATAGTCTATGATCTTTACAACTGGTGGCTTTGCGTTTGGTGAGATTTCTACAAGATCTAATCCCATTCCGTAGGCCCATTTTTTTACTTGAGTGGTATTGTACACCTCTGGATTTACGGGTTTGCCTGCAAATTCAGCTACTGCTTCGAGGTTGTCCCCCACTAGGCGGACTTCTGGGACTTTGATAAAGTCATTAATTCTGAATCTTATTTCTTCTTTTTGATTACGATTACGACGAGGTTGTCTTCTAGCCAATAGATTAATTTTAGTTAAAAATGATAGGGTGTTTACCCTAATGTTATAATGTAATTTTTTATGAAAAAGTTCCCTAGAATGCGTTCAACTATAGGTAACTAGCTTTTTTTGCTTGAATTGGAGCAGTTTCTTCCTGAATAAAGCTCCGAAAATCATTCCTATCAAAGGTAATAATAAATGTCTTAACAATACTACAAATAATAAAAAAAGGCTGAATCTACTTGCATTAGCAAGAGATTCAGCCTTTTATTCCTTATTTAATATCTAAAACCCTATAAAATGCAGTGAAAAGATGTTGCTTCGTCTTATTTAACATCAGACACCTTTTTAGAGTAGCCCACTTCTAACTTTCCTTCTTTCTCTTTTAGTTTTGCTACAAATACACTACCTTCTGGAGGATTTTCATTTAATATAAATTCAGCTAAAGGATCTTCTAAGTATTTCTGAATCGCTCTATGTAAAGGTCTTGCACCAAATTGTGGATCAAATCCTTTTTCTGCTACAAATTTCTTCGACTTGTCGGTAAGCTTGATCTTATAGCCCATACCGTCCAATCTTTCATGAAGATCTTTAAGCGCAATATCAATAATCTTATGGATGTCCTCTTGATCCAAGCTATTGAATATGACTAAATCGTCAATACGATTCAAGAATTCAGGAGAGAACGTCCGCTTTAATGCCGTTTGAATAACGCTCTTCGCATCTGCATCTGCTTGATCTTCTCTAGCTTTCGTCTGGAATCCAACACCTTGACCGAAGTCTTTTAATTGACGTACCCCAATATTAGAGGTCATAATGATTAAGGTGTTTTTAAAATCTACTTTTCTACCCAAACCATCTGTTAATTGACCATCATCTAATACTTGTAATAAGATGTTGAATACATCTGGATGCGCTTTCTCAATCTCATCTAATAAGACCACAGAATAAGGCTTACGACGAACTTTTTCTGTCAACTGCCCACCTTCTTCGTATCCAACATAGCCCGGAGGCGCTCCAATTAATCTACTAACGGAGAATTTCTCCATATACTCACTCATATCAATTCTGATCAATGCATCGTCAGAATCGAATATGTAGCGAGCTAAAGCTTTTGCTAATTCTGTTTTACCAACACCTGTAGGGCCTAAGAATATAAAGGACCCAATTGGCTTGGAAGGATCTTTTAATCCAACTCTATTTCTTTGTATCGCTTTCGTGATTTTTAAGATCGCTTCATCTTGACCAATGACCATATTTCTAATGTCATCGCCCATTCCGATTAACTTCTTACTCTCGCTCTGCGCTACTTTCTGTACAGGGATACCTGTCATCATAGATACAACCTCTGCTATATCTTCTTCCGCCACAGGGTATCGCTTCGATTTAGATTCCTCCTCCCAATCCATTTTAGCTATTTCTAACTGGCGGATTAGTTTAGATTCATCATCTCTAAGATCAGCCGCTTTTTCATACTTTTGATCTTTGACTGCTTTATTCTTATCCTCTTTGATCGTTTCGATCTGCTTTTCATATTCTTCAATATGCTTCGGCACATGGATGTTTTTAAGATGCACTCTTGCACCTACTTCATCCAATACATCAATGGCTTTATCCGGAAGGAATCGATCACTGATGTATCTATTACTTAGCTGTACACAAGCTTTGATGGCATCATCTGAATACTCCACATTGTGGAATTCTTCATATTTTGGTTTGATGTTTTCCAAAATGTGAACTGCTTCTTCTGGAGAAGGCGGTTCCACTAATACTTTTTGGAATCTTCTATCCAATGCCCCATCTTTTTCGATGTGCTGACGGTATTCGTCTAGGGTAGAGGCACCAATACATTGCAACTCTCCTCTTGCCAAAGCAGGCTTAAAGATATTAGAGGCATCCAAGGAACCTGTTGCTCCACCAGCACCTACTATCGTATGAATTTCATCAATGAATAAGATCACGTCTCTTGACTTCTCTAATTCATTCATAATAGCCTTCATACGCTCTTCAAACTGTCCTCTATACTTAGTACCAGCAACTAATGCGGCTAAATCTAACATGACAATTCGCTTATCAAAAAGGGTTCTAGATACCTTTCTTTTGATAATTCTACGAGCTAAACCTTCCACAATTGCGGTCTTACCAACACCTGGCTCTCCAATTAAAATTGGATTGTTCTTTTTCCTTCTACTCAAGATTTGAGAAACCCGTTCGATTTCTGTCTCTCTTCCTATAATAGGATCCAATTTTCCTTCTTCTGCCAATTTGGTGATGTCTCGACCGAAATTATCTAGTACTGGTGTACGAGATTTAGACGCGCCTTTACGTTGACTGCCACCGCCAGAATATCTTCCGCCGCCTTGTGGCTCATCATCATCGTAGTCGTCTTGCTCAGATGCTTCATTGTAAACATCTGTATCTGTTAATTCCTGTTCGTGTTTCACGTATTCTAATTCGGATTTAAAGGTTTCATAATCAACATCTAATTGAGCTAACACTTGAGAAGCTGGATTTTCCTTATGCTTCAAAATAGATAGAATTAGATGCTCTGGACTGATTTGCTCATTTTTAAGGCGTTTAGCCTCCAAAAATGTTACTTTTAATACCCTTTCCGCTTGTTTGTTCAGTGGGACATTGTCCACTGTTAAAGAGGCTGCAATAGAAGGACGTCTATCTATGGAATCTTCAATGATTTGAACTAATTCCAATGGATCAACTTCCAATGAGCTCAAAACCTTTACCACTATGCTATCTTGCTCATTCACAATGCCCAAAAGCAAGTGTTCTGTACCGATATAATCGTGGCCTAATCTTAGTGCCTCTTTACGACTATTTGCTATCACTCTTTTTACCTTAGGAGAAAATTTTCTGTTCATGACGTTACAGACATTTGGGTAAGTTGTAGGACTACTTTTTAATCCTTTTGTTACCTGTGATTATATAGGGGTGAACTGGAGATAAGACGATACGATTTGAAAAATTGTATCCCGATATAGGTCGTGTTTATTGCCTATATCAATCTGTAAGTCTTTAATATTGATTTAAGAATTTCAAAATAATCAAGCTGTTACTATGTCTTAAAACAGTCGTCTTATATTTGAAAAATTAATAAATCTCATTCACTTACGTAACAATAATACAGATTCTTTGCAAAGAAAACAAAGCAAAGTCTTATAAGTTTTAAAAAATTTTCTCGCCCTTTTTATTATATCTCAATTCGTATTTAATGATCCTAGGACAAAAATAAATTGATTCTTATTCTATCGTCCTAGAAATGTAATCAAGCCGACTTTTTCAGCTTGAAATTACGGAAATAGCTGAAAAAATAATGCCACTATTGAAACCTTGTACTTTAGGGTACATTTTGTCAGTTAGGGATATGTTAAAATATTAAAATAAGAGTTGGATGTAATATTCCTTGTTAAAAATTCTGAATCTATTTTAATATTGGTATTTTGTGCAATGAAAGTAGAAAGAAAATCTCTACTTGGGTTTGTTTTGTTTTTTTATAAATGTAATGTCTAACCAACGAGTACTTAGCTTCTTAAAAATTAAATAATATGAAATACAGTGTAGATAAACGAGAACATTATTCCATCTTTACCTTGGATGAGCTAAAGCTTGATTCTCTTCTGGCACCCGTGATAAAGTCCGAATTTATTATATTTAGAAACGAAGGGGTGAAGAATTTAGTACTAGATCTATCAGGTGTCAAATTTGTCGATTCTTCTGGATTAAGTGCCATATTGACAGCTAATAGACTGTGGAAAGACTTTGGTAGCTTTATTATTACTGGGGTAGATCACCCTTCTGTGAAAAAATTAATTGAAATTTCTAGATTAGATACGGTCTTGACTATTATCCCAACGCTACAAGAATCGACGGACTATATTATGATGGAGGAGTTGGAAAAGGAACTGACTGCGGAAGCTGATACGGATAATGAAGTCGGGTAGGGAGATATGGAGGTATTTAGAACACAGAGGCACAGGGACACAGAGAAATATTTTATTCTTACTCTGTGCCTTTGTTTTCTAATTTGATTAATCACACTCTGAGCCTTCTAACACATAATAAGAAATTAACTCTGTGCCTCCGTGCCTCTGTGTTCTTAAAAATTCTCTGAGCCTCTACATCCCGTTCTCTATAACATTTAGCATTTTGATAGTTGCTTTAATGGCCGCAATAGCTTGATCAGAGTCTAGGCCATTTGTTTTAAATTGCTTGCCTTTAAAATTCCAGGTGATGGTCGTATTACAAAGTGCATCCGTTCTACCGCCTGGAGGAATAGTTACATTATAATCTCTCAATACTGGATAGGGTTTCTCAAGACGATCATAGATGCGCCATAATGCATTCATAAATGCATCGTATTGTCCATCTCCAGACGCTGTTTCTTCATATCCCTTGTTGTCAATCTGTATACTAAGGGTAGCTGTTGATCTTAATCCATTGGCAACAGATAAAGCGTAATTTTTAATTTTTATGCGCTGCTTGATTTGTTCACTTTTCAAGACGTCTGCAATGATATAAGGCAAATCTTCCTTAGTCACCTTTTCTTTTCTGTCTCCTAACTCATTAATTTTCTTGGTCAACTTCTTCATGGAAGGTATGTCTAGCTCAATACCCATTTCCTCCAAATTCTTCTTGATAGATGCTTTACCTGCTAGTTTTCCTAATGCATAGGAATGCTTTCGGTTAAATCGTTCTGGTTTTAATTGGTTGTGATAGAGGTTGTCTTTGTTATCTCCATCGGCGTGGATCCCGCTTGTTTGTGTAAAGACAAACTCCCCAATTAAGGGTTTGTTTTCTGGAATTCGGACGCCAGAAAAGGATTCTGCAATTTTACTGATTTGATATATCTTCTTTTCGTCTATTTTTAATTTGCACTTAGGTAAGTGGTCGTTTACTAAACCCACCACACTTGATAATGGCACATTACCTGCCCGTTCGCCAAGTCCGTTTAGTGTCGTATGTATAGAGGAGATACCCGCTTGAATTGCGGAAAAGACATTAGCAGTTGCTAAATCATAATCATTGTGGGCATGAAAATCGAACGTCAATTTTGGAAAACGTTTCAGCATGTCCTTACAAAAAGTAGCACATTCATTTGGGTTTAGAATCCCCAATGTATCAGGTAACATAAAACGTTTGATGCCTGTTTTACTTAAGCCTTCAATTATTTGATAAACATAAGCAGGGGAGGTTCTCATGCCATTGGACCAATCTTCCAAATAGACATTAACAGCAATGCCCATTTTTTTTGCTTGCTTTACTACCTTTTTTACGTCCGCAATATGCTCTTCGGGAGTTTTTCTAAGTTGTTTGGTACAATGTTTTAAAGAGCCTTTACATAACAAGTTAATTACTTGGCCGCCTACATCTTGAATCCACTCTAATGATTGATTGTTATCTACAAAACCTAGAACTTCTATCTTTTCTAGATGGCCCTCTTCTCTAGCCCAAGCCATAATTTTTTTTGCGCCTTCTCTTTCCCCTTCTGATACTCTAGCAGAGGCTATTTCAATCCGATCCACTTTTAATTCTTCTAAGAGTAATTTAGCAACCTGTAATTTTTCACCTGCCGTAAAAGAAACTCCAGATGTTTGTTCGCCATCCCGAAGGGTGGTGTCCATTATTGTTATTTTCATGTACTTTACTAGAGTTTTTAGCTGTTAGCAATTAGCTATTAGCTTCTAAATTCATGTTTGTTTTTCTTATTGTATTAGTAGCTAACGGCTAAGAGCTAAGAGCTAATTGCTAAAGTCTAATTTAGTTCCTACTAGCCTCATAAGCATGAATCTTATCTTTGATACTCAATAAGTAATCAATATCATCATATCCATTCATCAAACAATTCTTTTTATATCCATTGATATCAAAAGAGACAGAATCTCCTGTATCCATAATGGTGAATGTTTGATTGGCTAAATCTACTTTAAACTGAGTGGTAGGATCCAATTCTATTGCAGAAAATATATCATCCAAAAACTCAGGGCTTACAGTTATCGGCAAGATTCCATTGTTTAAAGAATTATTTCTAAATATGTCCGCAAAGAAGCTAGACACTACTACTTTAAATCCATAATCGCCGACTGCCCAAGCCGCATGCTCTCTACTGGAGCCACAGCCAAAGTTTTTTCCTGCGATCAAAATTTCTCCTTTATAGATAGGGTTGTTTAATACGAAATCTTTAATTGGCTCATTTTTGCCGTCGTATCTCCAATCTCTAAATAGGTTTTCTCCAAAGCCATCTCTAGTAGTGGCTTTTAAAAATCGAGCGGGAATGATTTGATCTGTATCTACATTTTCGATCGGCATCGGTACCGCTCGGGATTCTAATTGTTCAAATTTATCTACTGGCATAGTTATATTATTGATTCTTTGAGAAAACCAGTGAAAACAATCAATGAAAACAAAACCCAACACTTCCTATGGTCGCTTTTGATTTTTCTTTTCATTGAACACTGATTTTGTCAAAGAATGTTTTTTTAGAGCAGAGAATAGAGAGTAGAGATCGATTTCGTTTGTATAAAAAAAATATTGTTATTTAAACAGATAATCTCCATTCTCAATTTTTCATTCTCAATTCTCAATTAAGCTAAATAAACACGAGGGTCAACGATCTTCCCCTCCACAGCAACTGCTGCGGCAGTCAAAGGACTGGCCAACATCGTTCTAGCACCTGGACCTTGACGACCTTCGAAGTTTCTATTAGAAGTAGAAACCGCATATTTCCCTTTAGGAATCTTATCGTCATTCATTGCTAAACAAGCAGAACAGCCTGGCTGTCTTAATTTGAAGCCTGCATCTTCCAAGATGGCAGTAATACCTTCCGAATTTGCTTGACGCTCTACTTCCTTAGATCCTGGCACAATCCAAGCAGTAACATGCTCTGCTTTTTGCTTGCCTTTTACAAAATCTGCTACGGCTCTTAGATCTTCTATTCTACCATTGGTACAACTACCAATGAATACGTAATCTACTTGCTTGCCTAACATAGAATCTCCATCCTTGAAGCCCATATATCCTAGAGATTTTTGGAAAGATTTCGTTTCACTTTGTTCTATTTCGCTAAGAGAAGGAATGCTGCCTGTGATTTTGACCCCCATTCCTGGGTTCGTTCCAAAGGTAATCATCGGCTCAATATCTGCTGCATCATAGGTCACCTCTCTGTCGAATACTGCATCTTCATCTGTGTATAGTTGTTTCCATTTTTCTAATGCCTTATCATAGTCAGCTCCTTTTGGTGCATATTTTTTCCCTTTTACAAAATCAAAGGTCTTTTGATCTGGTGCAATTAAACCACCTCTTGCTCCCATTTCGATACTCATATTGCAAATAGTCATCCGACCTTGCATCGATAAGTTACGAATGGCAGAACCTGCATATTCTACAAAGTAGCCTGTTCCTCCACCAGCTGTCAACTTAGAAATGATATATAGAATAATATCTTTTGCTGTAACGCCTGGCTTTAAATCTCCTTCTACATTGATCCGCATTTTCTTAGCCTTTGGCTGTAGAATACATTGCGTTGCCATCACCATTTCCACCTCACTAGTACCGATACCAAATGCAACACATCCGAATGCGCCATGCGTGGATGTATGGCTATCTCCACATACAATAGTCATACCTGGTTGGGTCACGCCTAATTGTGGGCCTATAACATGTACAATACCTTGATAATCACTATTTAAGCCATATAGGTCTATACCGTGATTTTTGCAATTTTTGGTTAAAGTATCTACCTGAAACCGAGATAATTCATCTTTGATTTCTTTGTCCTGATCGATCGTAGGGACGTTGTGATCAGGCGTAGCTACTGTTTGTTTAGGACGACCAACTTTTAATCCTCTTTTTTCTAATCCAGTGAACGCCTGTGGGCTTGTCACCTCATGTATCAAATGGCGATCAATATACAGCACTGATGGACCATCTTCAATTGTTTCAATTACATGGGAATCCCATATTTTGTCAAAAAGCGTTTTTCCAGCCATATCTATTACTTAGTTATTAAAATTGTCTTTGGACTACTGAAAGCTTATCAGTACTATTTGATTAAATTTGGTAAGAATTGGTTAGGTGTGCAAATTTACTAGGTATTTACTAAAAAGACTTATAAAAAGGTATGGAGTTTTACGATTTCTAAGAAGTTGTTTAAGAAAGTCGATCACTTTGAAAGTGATCAACTGAATTTATTCGTTGCCCTAAATCTGTTTCATACTCAAATTAATGATTGTATTATATAGGTTAGTAATATGGATAGACCTATAATAAGCAACCACACTAGTAAATATTGAAATTGGTGTTTTCCGCTTGATTTATGGGCAAAGCGTTCTTCCCAAGAACTGTGTTCGTTGACCCAAAGGTGTACTTTGTAGTTAAAGAATAAATTAAATGCACCTAGCAGGATATTAAGTGCCCCACCAAAAAATAAAAATAAATTCATTCTACTCATCAAGGGAGCATCAAAGGCGCGCTGTAATAGGAAGGGCTCTAGTATTACTAATATTCCAACAGCAAAACTTAAAAAGGATAAATTTCTAACACTAGTAGGGTTTTTAATATAAGCCATAATTGGCTTAAAATAAAAAGCGGACATTATTTTAACGGAGTCCGGCCATTCAGAATAGGTGATGTTTGTTTTTTCCATATCGTGTGTTTTATTTAATAGATTATCTAAGTTGTATTTGCAGTCTGATAACGTAGGAATTTGACATCTGACAGTGTAGCGATCTGACTTGTCTATAAATAAAGGTAGGAAACTAAAGTGGCAAGTAATAGATAAAAAACAAAAGAGCGAAGACTTATTAAATGCTCCGCTCTTGTAAGAAATCACCCGACTGTTATATTTTGAGAATTACTTTGATTAGTAATTTTAAGTTGTATTTATTTTTTGAACCAGTTTTTTACTAAAAGAATAAAATTGGGCAAAAATAGCATTTCGACAAATAAGAAAATGTTTTTTTCCTAGTTCAAAAGTATACAATTTTTAACAATTAATTAATAAATGTTAAATTTTTTTTTTGGAAAATAAACTTTTATGCCTGTCGTGGGCATTTCCTTAGACTATTATACCTTAGACAGATGATTTCTTGGTTTGAAAATATAATAAATCAAGGTAAAAGTAATTTGTATTTATTTTAGTAAAATATATACTGTTTGTAATATTTAGCGAATCAAACTAACATTTCCTTGTTTGTAGTATTCTTCTCCATTTAGACAGACCACATAAATATAATACCCAAATACTCCAGATGGCTGTGCTTTTCCTTTTTTTGTTCCATCCCAACCGATGTCTGGACTATTGGATTTAAATATTTCATCTCCCCAGCGGTCGTATATCACTAATTCCATTTCACTAATAATCGCTCCTCTTAAATAAAGAATATCATTTTCTCCGTCCCCATCAGGCGTAAATGCATTGGGTAAGAAAATGTACGGCTCGTCACAATTTCCAGTTTGTACTTCTACATTAATACTAGCTGTGGCCGTACAGCCAATTTCATTATTGACACTTACTTGATAAGTTGTATTTTCCGTTGGGCTAGCAAGAGGCGTAGCGATTGTGGGATTCTCTAAGCTACTGCTAGGCGTCCAACTATAAGTATAAGTTGGATTTTCGGTTGCCACTAAAGTAATAGCTTCACCTGCATAAATAATATTATTCTCGGCTTCAATATTGATGTCTACTTCGATTGGATGAAAAGTAATAGGTATGCTTCCCTTAGTTTCACAACCAAAATCATCTATTGCTGTAAATTCATAAACTGTATTTTCGCTTGGGAATACGATAGGCCTATTTGTTATTGCTCCATTAATGATGCTTTCCATTGGTGACCAACTAAAAGTTAAGGGTCGATTGGTGTCGTTATTTACTACTTCTAATTGGATAGAATCTGCTGTACAAATTTGTACTTGTGGGGTGTAGGACAAATCAATTGGGGCATTGGATATATTAATATCTCTTGATTGAGTGCATCCAATTTTATCCTGTATAGTAACAGTGAATTGTTCCGCTTGTGATAGTTCAATCAGTAACTCTGGTTCTGTTCCAAGGGTATCTCCCATTTCATTTAGCCACCATTGGTGCGTGGCTTGATCACTATAAGCAAAAAGTTCTGTTTGGAGGTTTTGCTCACAGAAGTAGAAATCTTCAGTAG
>CALJIY010000601.1 GCA_937973945.1 uncultured Saprospiraceae bacterium
CATTAATGGTATTTGTAACAAGATCTAAATCACCATCTTGATCCAAATCTACATAGACCGCCCCATTAGAAATAGACTTTTTTTCTGGAAGCCAATTGCTAACTTGGTTTTTAAAACGAAGGAGACCTTCATTTTCAAAAAAGTAATCAGGCATTTTATTATCGGGCATTTCTTGGATCATCTTCCAGAGCGTTTCGCGTTGCGCTTCTTTTGTACCAAAGCCCATTTGTTGATTACTGTAGTTGATAAAATCTAAATCAGTTATATCCTTGCCATACCCATTTGTGATATAAATATCTCTATCTCCATCGTTATCAAAATCTGCAAGCAAAGGTGCCCAACTCCAATCGGTGTTATAGATACCCGTCATATACCCTAGCTCACTAAAAGGCAATAATTGATCGTTTAAAAAACCATTATGAATTTGTAACGTGTTTCTAATGTATTGAGGAGTGTACCCTTCTTTAAGGGCTAATAAATATTTATTATAATTCATGAATCCAGTCGTCCGCTTCTGGCGTTCATGTGTTTCTGGCAACATATCCAATACTAGTATTTCTGGCAAGCCATCTGCATTCAAATCTGCCACATCGAGGCCCATCGCATTATAGCTAGTATGCTTTAATACACTTTGACTGATTTCTTTAAATCCTTCATTTGGCGTATTGAGATATAAAACATCATCTGATAAAAAATCATTTGCTATATAAATATCTGGTCGTCCATCTGCATTGAAATCGTTTACGGCTATTCCTAGTCCATAGCCTCGATGATCTATAGTCAAAGCATCCGATACTTCCTTGAAAAAAGGTTGCTCTTTAGTGCCAATATTTTCTAACAAGGCATCTGCTGATTTCTGATGTAAGTAGCGTTTAGGCGCAGGTACATTCTTATCTCTTGCATCAATAATATTCCGCAAGAGATAAACATCTAAATCTCCGTCTAAATCATAATCAAAAAAAGCTGCTTGTTGTGTGTATAGTCCATCTGACAAACCATACTCTGTAGCAGATTCTTTAAAAAAAGGAAGTCCTTCTGCTGTTAAACCTTGGTGAATAAATAATTGGTTTTGGCAATTGTCTTTACAATCAAGGCCACCCACACTGATATAAATATCCTCCCATCCATCTGCATTAATATCCACGATCGCTACCCCCGTACTCCAACCTTCCGTCGTAAACTGGGATTGCTCTGTAATATCTCTAAAAGAAAATGATCCATCATTCAAGTACAATTTAGAATCAACTTGATTGCCTGTAAAAACTAGGTCAGGAAAACCATTCTTATCAAAATCACCTACCCCAACTCCTCCCCCATTATAGATGTAATGAAAGTTTAAAATATTAAATCTATCTGATTCTGTAATGGTATTTTCAAAAGTAATCCCTGTATCGGAAGAAGAAACATACCGGAAACGGGTAGTCGACTCATTTTGACAAGCTGCCAACATCGAGCTACAAATTATTAGACTAAATAGTTTACATAGTATGTTTTCGGATAGATTCATATAAAATGAGAACTGCCCTTTTAAACAAAAGAGCAGTCCTTTCTCACTAGTTTAAAAACTTAACAATTATTTTTTTTATTAGAAAGTAGAGAATAGAGACGTATTTCATTCATACAACAATAAAGTTCTTCGTTTGTAATCGAAAAAATTCTCCATTTTCCATTCTCCATTCTCCATTCTAATTAATACCCAGGATTTTGAGTCAAGTTAGTATTCGCTTGAATTTCTGAAACTGGAATCCAAATATACTCATGCTTACCAGATTGGAAAACACCACCACTTAAAGATTTAGGATGATCCCCATGTAAAGACGTCGCGCCCATATAATCATCTGCTAATCCCCATCGTACTAAATCGTAAAAACGGTGACTCTCCCCAGACAATTCCAATACGCGCTCATCAATGATGGCCTGTCTCATTTCTGCTTGACTCAATCCTGTTTTAGGTGCAACCAATGCTCTAGTTCGAACCATGTTCAAAAAGGTTTCCGCTTCAGATGTTTTACCTTGCTCGTTCAATGCTTCTGCATGCATTAATAATACATCTGCATATCTGATTAAACGCCAGTTATTTCCAACGTTGGTACCTAATAAATCTACGTCATCTCTAACGCCGATGTCCATACCCGCATACTTTCTAGAGTAGATTGGTTCCATGCCCTCTGCCGCTGCTAAATCTAATTCTGCTGCAAAATCTTCAGCAAAAGGCACGCCACCATATCCAGTAGAGCCTTCATAGTCATAAGCCAAAGTTGCATCTCTTCTGATCGTCTCCCCATTCGCCTCAAATAAATCTTTTACCCATGAATTAACATAGTGACTTTGATCGGGAGATTTTGCAGGCGGTGCATAATCAATGTGATAATTCCCCATGTTACCTGTACCAGGAATATCTACGCCCCAAGCAAAAGCAGACTGCCCAACAAATTGAATTTCATACACAGACTCTTCGTTATTTTCATTTCCTTCTGTAAAATTTTCCATATATCTATCTGAAGGCAATAAACTATACTGACCACTAGCAACCACTGCGGTAAAAGCAGTTGCTGCCTCAGCCCATTTACCTTGGTACAGTAACGACTTACCTAAGAATGCCTGTGCTGATCCACTAGTTGGTCTACCCTTGTCAATGCCATCCCAAGAAGTAGGAAGATTGCTTGCTGCTTCTGTAAAATCAGCCTCAATCTGCGCCCATACCTCTGCTTGAGAAGCTTGAGCTGGAAAGAATTCTTCATTAGATTCTGCCACCTTAGTGATTAATGGAATATTGCCATAATTTACTAACTGATAGAATAAAGCCATTCCTCTCATGAAGTTAGCTTGCCCTCTTAAACTTGCTAATTGTGTCGCATTAGGCACATTTGTTGAATTAGCATTCTCTAGAATAGAATTGGCTCTAAAGATCGTTTTAAATGGCTCTTGCCATATCTCCGTAGACCATCTCGCTGCACCTGCCTCTCCTTGGAAAGTAGACATCGCTGTATTCGGTCCGAATGGTCGTACATTAAAAATATCCGACCGTAGCATCGCACCCGTATGAATAATTCTTCCCCAAAAGAAAGTATTGGTGATTGGGTGGTACATGCCGTTTACTGCAAGGGATACATCATTTGCATCGGCCCAAAAGGTTCCAGAAGAAACCGTATTTTTATTGACTTGA
>CALJIY010000602.1 GCA_937973945.1 uncultured Saprospiraceae bacterium
CGGCCTCTTTTATTGAGATTCCCGAGTGCATAACTACGAATGGCTAAGTTGCCCATTAAAACAGTTTCTGTCATCGGGCCTGAATAGTCAAAAGAGGAGGTGAGTGCCTTATGCTTCATACTACCGAAACCCGCCTTACAGGCATCTGTCCAATGAGTGTGATGGCCATACTCTGGCATATCCACATATGGATTGTTGCTATTGTAATCGTCTGGCATGGTGAGAGTAGGTTCGCCTTTTCTATATACTTTTGGATTTCTACCATAGGTGCCGCAAGTCATAATTCCTTTATCACCGATCATCATTACGCCGTTGGTACCTTCGCCTATTTCTTCGTCCGCAGGAATGAGATCTGGATGGAAAGGACGGATACCACCATCATACCATTTAAGGGTGACGGGAGATGGATTCACTGTAGTTGCTGCAAATTTAATTTGACTAGTGGAGGAGGGTGGACAACCTTCTGGAATATGTTCGGGTATCCAATCTTTTGTGAACACCTGTCCGACACTACATTCCACCTCTGTCGGATACCCCAATTGCAATACTCTAAAAGGAGGATCGATCAGGTGGCAACCCATATCGCCTAAGGCGCCTGTCCCAAAGTTCCACCAACCTCTCCATTTAAACGGATGATAGAGTGGGTGGTACTCGACTGGTTTAGCAGGGCCAATAAATAAATCCCAGTCTGCTGCACTTATTTGTTTGGGCAGTGGCATTTTTTGGGAGGGCACAGGAATACCTTGTGGCCAGACAGGTCGATTCGTCCAAACATGAACCGTATGAACCGTCCCAATCAAGCCTTGATGAAACCACTTAATCATTTGGTGCTGCCCAGGATTGGAGGCCCCTTGATTGCCCATCTGGGAAACTACCTTATATTTTCTAGCTCCTTCTGTAAGCTGCCGAGCTTCATATATATTATGGGTTAAGGGCTTTTGTATATACACATGCATCCCTAATTGCATAGCCGTCATTCCTGCAACTCCATGAATGTGATCAGGAGCGGAAATAGTGACACCATCAATTTCATCCTTCATTTCCTCTAGCATCTTTCTAAAGTCTTTATAGAATTTTGCTTTTGGAAATTTTTCAATCGCCTCTTTACACATATTGGTATCAATATCACATAGTGCTACTACATTTTCTTTGCCCTTGTTCCAGGCATTGCGAATATCGCCCCAACCTTTTCCGCCGGCGCCAATAGAAGCTAAATTCATTTTATCACTCGGTGGAATATATCCTCTACCTAAGACATGTCGAGGGACTATGAAAAAACTACCTCCAGCAGCAATGGCTGTATTTTTAAGAAATTTTCTTCTTGAATTTTTTATTTGCTTTTCTTGCATAATGATAGAATTGTTAAACAACTTCAAAGAGATAATTAGGAACGACGCACAAATAACTTTTACATTTAAAATGGTCTTTTGTCCATTAGCATCCCATCCGCAAGCGGTTCACTAGATTCCCCGAATCTAGCTCATCTTGAAAAAATGTTCATTTATACCAGATAAGATCTCATTTTTTCAAGTTGTCTAAAGTAAAAAATCTTCATTTTAAATCGTAAACTTTATCTATCCCTCGTTCCTTAAAGTTAGCAAAATTATAGAAGTAACAAACTTTTGTATGAAAGAAATAACCATCCATGAATAATCAGATTTTGTAGCTAGCAGTAAAAATCGATCACATCATTATTAAGTCTCTTATTATTATTTTAGGCAAGCAATAAAACACGATGGTAAAACAAAGTGCACTAAATTGTTTTAAAATAAAAACAACAAAACAACTTGTTTTTATAAGAATAATTTTTTAAAGTTTAGAAAAATATTTTTTGTCACTTAGCAAATTCTAAAAAGGATATCCATTCCATAAATTATGAAGGGACTTCCGTTGCATTAAAAATACCCACCGTTTGCTCAAAGTTCGATCGCTTCAATACTTAGAATAGGCCAAAATAGTATGTCACAATAAAGCCTTTTTTTATATAAAATAGTTACTAATTTGATGGGAAAATTAGATTTATTAAATATATTTGCACTGCATTAACGCTTAATTATCAGTCTTAAACATATTAAAATTTATAAAATTTCAATTTAAGGCCTTTTGTTAAAGTTAATGCAAAATGGAAAAATTTGGTCTGAAACACTATACAAGTATAAAGCGTATTGTTTAATAGCTTAAGGAACATCTTATGTTTTTAAACAACCGATTATACTATTGATATTACTGGGCAATCTTGTTTTACAGGATTGTATGGTTGATATCACAAACCCATCACTATGGAACATTTTTTACCTTTAGCGGTAGCCTCAATGGTTTTATCACTTATTTCCATTATGCTACTTGATTACTTCGGGCCAACTACCTCCATCCCTGAGAATGATGCCTTAAGTACTTTGCCTGCTGATTCTTTCGAACAGTCAGAAGAGCAAATAGATAAAGTATCAACAGAAGAATTAGAGGCGGATGTATTGCAAGATCAGCAATCGCCCACGTCTAACTTACCTATTCCAGAACAATCAACAGATATTAAACCCTTTGTTCGTTTAAAAAATATTATTAAAGTTGGAATGTCTTTGACCTATCGGACGATAGTATATGGAAGGCATGTCAGTCCTAAAATATAAAGGTAGAGAGTAGGCAGACATTAAAATCTGCCCACTTTCTACTGAAATTGGTGTAGTTTTCTTTTTTGAGACCCGTTTCCGACGAATAGATCCGCGAGATCTATTCGTCATTTTTATGTGCATTGTCTACCTTAGCCAAACTTAAAAGCTACCAGATATTTAGATGTCAGAAGTTAGATCGCTACGCTGTCAGATCGCCTACGGCTGTCAGAAGCATCTCGTTGTCAACGACAGAAGTCTGACCTCTGACAGTTCCGTTAGCGTAAGCTAACTAGAACGATCTGACCTCTGACTTCTAAAAAAATATCCAGTAGCATAACCATTCTATTCCCTCTACCATTCGTCCTCTTTTTCAACTACTTACTAATCGCTGCTTTCCTCAATTTCTGCAAGAATGGTGATGCAAATATAAAATCTTGTAAATTTTCATTCGTACTTGTCAGTACTTGTTCTTTTGTTCCCCGCCATGCTACTTCTCCTAAGTGCAATAAAATAATCGTATCTCCAATCTCCATTACAGAGTTCATGTCATGTGTATTAATGACGGTAGTAATTTGATTGTCGACGGTGATGCTATGTATTAATTCGTCAATGACGATAGAAGTTTTTGGATCTAAACCTGAGTTCGGCTCATCGCAAAATAGGTATTTGGGCTCTAGTACAATTGCTCTAGCAATACCTACTCTTTTCTGCATGCCTCCACTAATTTCTGAAGGGTATTTACTGTTTGATCCCTCTAAGGTAACTCTTTCCAAACAATAATTCACACGATCTAGCTTTTCTTTTTTGGTTTTGTTCGTAAACATATCCAATGGAAAGCGGATATTTTCTTCTACCGTTAACGAGTCAAATAG
>CALJIY010000603.1 GCA_937973945.1 uncultured Saprospiraceae bacterium
CAGTTAATGTAAACTTTGGTGTAGATATGAATAGCTATCAGGAAGCTTTCTCTACAGTTTATGTAAGTGGTACATTAAATGAATGGTCAGGTGATGCCAACCCATTAAGTGACGAAGATGGTGATGGTATATGGCATGCAACTATTGCAGTACCTGAAGGAACGTATGAATATAAGTTTACAATTGATAATTGGGCCGCTCAAGAATTATTCGCAGGCGGAGAAGAATGTACCTTAACCTCTGGCGAATTTACTAATAGAATAATTGAAGTTGGCGCAGATACAGAAGTTTGTTTCCAATGGAATTCCTGTGCTGCTTGTGGAGAAGGAACAGAAGGAACAGGTGGTGGAGAAGGAACAGGGGCTGGTAGTGACGAACCAGTAACAATAGCTGGAACATGGAGATTGGCTCCTATAGCAGAAGCTTTAGCTGTTGGACCAACCAAAGGAGATTTCTCTTGGTGGGCAAGTAGTGATGGAGATGTAACTACTAGAGCTTGTTTATTTGATGATAAATTTGTTTTTGGCGAAGATGGTTCTTTCCAAAATGTTCAAGATGGACTAACATGGTTAGAGGTATGGCAAGGGGTAGCGGCTGATGCCTGTGGCGCTCCAGTAGCTCCTCATGATGGCTCCAATGCAGCAACTTGGTCCTTTGATGAAACAGCGATGACCATTACCCTTTCTGGTGTCGGTGCACATTTAGGTTTAGCAAAAGTGCATAATGGTGGCGAATTTACTGCTCCTGCTGATGCTAATTCCGTTGCGTCTATTACTTACCCTATAGTCATAGAAGGCAATAGAATGATTATTGATATTGAATTCGGTGGTACCGGTTTCTGGCATTTTGTTTTAGAAAAAGAAGGAGATGCGGTAGTTGAACCAGAACCAGTAGATCCTCCTGTTACAGCAACAGGCGTTGTAGGAACTTGGAAATTGGCACCGGTTGCAGAAGCGTTGGCGGTAGGTCCAACCAAAGGGGACTTCTCTTGGTGGGCAAGTAGTGCTGCAGATGTAACGACGAGAGCCTGTTTCTTTGATGATAAATTTGTTTTTGAAGAAAATGGTGCATTTAGAAATGAACAAGATGGAGAAACATGGTTAGAAGTATGGCAAGGGGTAGCGGCTGATGCTTGTGGTGCTCCAGTAGCTCCTCATGATGGGTCTAATACGGCTACCTGGGCATACGATGAAGCTGCAGGGACCTTGACGCTTGCTGGCGTAGGTGCGCACTTAGGTTTACCAAAGGTTCATAATGGTGGCGAATTTACCGCTCCCGCTGATGCTAATTCTGTTGCATCCATTACTTACCCTGTCGTCATTGAGGGCAATACCATGACGGTTGATATTGAATTTGGAGGAACAGGTTTCTGGCACTTTGTGTTTGAAAGAGAAGCGACTACTAGCACAAAAGTGGAAGTTGCGATTGAAAATCTATTCCGTTTTTCTCCGAATCCAGCAAATACGCAAATCCAGATCCAGTCTGATAATGCAATTGATGAATTAACGATCCACGATATTACTGGTAGAATCTTAGTGCAGAGAATGAATCCATCTTCTACGGAAACGGTGGATGTATCTAATCTAGCAAAAGGTTTATATATCATTCAAGGTCGAGTTGGTAATAAAATTTCTATTGAGAAATTGTCTATCAACTAAATAGAACCTTATAGTTTTAACAGTAAGAAGACGCCATCGAATGATTATTCCGTTTAGCGGATGTCTTCTTACTGTTTTTATTCGAAATTTAGATTAGTTCCGACTATAATTTAAAGGAACTTGGAAAAAAGCTGCATTTAACAACATACAGTTGAGGAGTAGTCATTTATAACACTGACTACTCCCTCACCGTAACGAACGCAGGTATACCACAAGCGATCGTTACTCAACAAAACAATAGTGTTTCATAGTGTTATAGATGGGTGGATATTACTTCCATCCTTCTATTTTAAAACACCGATACGACTCAAAGTTTATGAATTATAAAGTACTGCTTACCCTAATAGCATTTTTGTTTTTATGCAATAATGCCTTTGCACAAAACCGACTGACGGGTACGGTCTCCGATGCAACTGGAGAAACCTTAATTGGTGCTTCCATCCTTATTAAAGGAACACAAATTGGAACCGTAACTGATTTTGATGGGAATTACGAATTATCCCTTCCATCTGACAATAATATTTTAATTGTCTCCTATACAGGTTATGAAGACCAAGAAGTTACGGTCGGTAATCGTACTACGATTGATATCCAATTAGCAGAAAGTATTTCGCTAATCGATGAAGTAGTAGTAGTTGGATATGGCACGCAAAAGAGAAGTAAAATTAGTGGCTCTGTAGCCACCGTCACCTCAGATGAGATTACAGAATCTCCTGTCCTCCGAACCGAGCAAGCCTTGCAAGGTCGTGTAGCTGGTGTGCAAGTTTCTCAAAATTCAGGTTCTCCTGGTAGTGCATTAACGGTGAGGGTTCGTGGCGTAGGAACGATCAATAATAGTGATCCCTTATACATAGTAGATGGCATTCCAGTAGATGGAATTGACTTCTTAAATCCAAATGATATAGAATCTATAAATGTTCTTAAAGATGCAGCATCCGCTGCTATTTATGGAGCAAGAGGAGCCAATGGGGTAGTCTTGATTACCACCAAAGGGGGCAAAATAAATCAAGAGGGCAAAATCAGCTATGATGCCTATTATGGTATTCAAAGTCCTTGGAAACAAATGAATTTATTAAATGCACGAGAATATGCCATCTTATCAAATGAAGCCAATATCAATTCAGGAGTAGTTCCTGCCGCGGAATTCCGTAACCCAGATTTACTTGGAGAAGGTACCAATTGGCAAGAAGCTATTTTTCAAGATGCCCCAATGTATAGCCATCAATTGAGCTTTACAGGAGGTAGCGAAAAATCAAGCTATACGGCTTCTGGAAATTATTTTTTACAAGACGGAATTATAGGGGGACGTAAAGCAGGTTTTGAAAGATATACGGTCAGACTGAATTCAAGGAATAAGATTAAAGACTGGTTAACAGTTGGGAACACCATGGGCTTTACCTATTTAACTAGAAATATAGTTCCAGAAAATAATGAGTTCATTACCCCATTGGTACGAGCACTGAATATGGATCCGGTAACACCTGTTAGAAAACCAGATGGCACTTATGCTTATTCTTACTATTCAGATACTGATATTACCAATCCGGTAAATGCTATAGAACAAATCAATGACAAATGGACCACTCATCGAATTGTAGGTTCTGTATATGGAGAAGCGGATATTACTCAAAAGATAAAATTTCGATCCGTCTATAGTGTGGATGCATCGTTTACTAATAGAGATATATTCCGCCCTATCTATAACCTAAGTATTAACTCTATTTTAGATGATGCACCCGCAGGAGAAATCAATAATATAAATAGTGTCGAAAGGCAACATAATGATTGGAGAAATTTGCAATGGGAAAATGTGGCAACTTACAACGATGTTTTTCAAGAGAGACATAATGTAGGTTTTACATTAGGAACTACTCTTTTAAGCAACAGACATGATTTTGCAGGAGGGGGCAATACGAATTTACCTAGTAATGATCCTGCCA
>CALJIY010000604.1 GCA_937973945.1 uncultured Saprospiraceae bacterium
CTATAGGGACAGGTACTGTAATACTATTAGCAGGGTTTACACTGGCATTAGTAGAATTTTTAAAAGTTTGAGCAGTAATATCAGGAAGAGCTAGAAAGAGCAAAAAAAAGACAAGGGTAATGATAGTCATTATCCACTTCCCTAAAGGAATATAAGTGTCTAGGTATATTTCTTTATGAGGTCTCATGTAGAGTAATCCTCTAGCATCTTCTTCTATAGATAACAATATGAATAGTAGAAATCGAAATTCTTAGAAATTCTATTTCAATCAAATTCAAGATCATGATTCTACAAAAGCGACACTCAAGAATCTTTAACTTAATTGTTAAGATGATTAAATGTAAAAGAGTATAAATATCGATTATTACAATGGGGGGGAATGAGGGACTAGCATATTGAAATTATTTAAGAATACATTTTTAAACAATTTCTATTAAAGTATTATTGAAAAAATAAATTTATTTTTTCAAAGCTCCAAAAAGGAGCTAGCAGATATAGAAGTACAAAAAATCTGCCCAACTTATCAAATGGGGAAGAAAGTTACGTTCAGGAAGGATTAATCATAAAAAAAAGACTATTCCAAGTGATATGGAATAGTCTTTTTGTCAAATATACCTTATATAGGTTATTAGGAAGCTTTCATTTCTTTTCTGATCTTATTCAAAGCAGACCCCATATTGACCCAATCAATCTGAGCTTGATTATAGGTGTGCTTTACTTCAAATTTCTCTGAAGTGCCATCTGAATGATCTAATTTAACTGTCAAAGTCTTGCCAGGAGCAAAATCCTTGAAATTAGTGATAGATACATAATCATCTTGGCGAACCTTATCGTAATCAGCAGGGTTTTTGAAAGTCAATGCTAACATTCCTTGCTTCTTCAAATTCGTTTCGTGAATTCGAGCGAAAGACTTAACAATTACTGCATTGACGCCTAAAAATCTAGGTTCCATTGCCGCATGCTCTCTAGAAGAACCTTCTCCCAAATTCTCTTCCCCAAATACAACAGAGCCAATCTTATTATCCCTGTAGTAAATAGCTGTAGTAGGAACTGGTCCGTACTTTCCTGTCTCGACATTCAATACCTTATTGGTTTCACCATTAAAAGCATTAATAGCACCGATATAACAGTTTTGAGAAATATTTTCTAAGTGTCCTCTAAACTTCAACCATGGTCCAGCCATAGAGATATGATCCGTTGTACACTTACCCTTTGCCTTAATTAACACTCGCATTTTCTTTAACTTCGCTTGTGATAATTTCTTAAAAGGTGTTAGTAATTGTAGACGATCAGAGCTTTTTGCTACAGAGACTTTTACTTTGCTACCATCTTCAATCGGTGGAACAAATCCTGCATCTTCTACATCAAAGCCTTTTGGCGGTAGTTCTACACCGACTGGTGGCTTTAACTTAAATTTTCTACCATTCGCCCCCTTTAACTTATCCGTCAGCGGGTTGAAGCACATATCCCCTGCCATTGCCATTGCCGTTACAATTTCTGGAGAAGCTACAAATCCATGTGTATTAGGATTACCATCATTCCGCTTAGCAAAATTTCTATTGAAAGAAGTAATGATAGAGTTTTTGCGATTTGGATCATCTGTATGTCTTGCCCATTGGCCGATACATGGTCCACAAGCATTCGCTAATACAACGCCACCAATCTTTTCAAAATCATCTAAAAGACCATCTCTTTCTACCGTGTATCTAATTTGCTCAGATCCTGGTGTAATAGTAAATTCAGAAGCTACTTTAAGTCCTTTTTTAGCAGCTTGTTGTGCTAAAGAAGCTGCTCTTGTTAAATCCTCATAAGAAGAATTCGTACAAGAACCGATTAAGCCTACCTCCAACTTTTGTGGATAGCCCTTCTCTTTTACAATCTTACCAAATTCAGAAATTGGATAAGCTGCATCTGGCGTATAAGGACCATTAATATGCGGCTCCAATTTAGACAGATTAATTTCGATAACTTGATCGAAATAATCTTTAGGTTTTTTATAAACTTCAGGATCACCTGTTAAGTGTTCTTTTACTGCATCGGCTAATTTAGCGACATCCGCTCTACCTGTAGCTTTTAGATAACGCTTCATGGCGGCGTCATATCCAAAAGTAGAGGTAGTAGCTCCAATCTCTGCGCCCATATTACCGATCGTACCTTTACCTGTACAAGATAATCTTTTAGCACCAGGACCAAAATATTCAACGACCGCGCCAGTACCACCTTTTACAGTAAGGATACCTGCCACTTTTAAAATAACATCTTTTGCAGAAGTCCAGCCATCCAACTTACCAGTTAATTTCACACCGATAATCTTTGGCATTTTTAACTCCCAAGGCATATCTGCCATTACATCTACTGCATCTGCACCACCTACTCCGATTGCTAACATACCTAATCCTGCACCATTCGGTGTATGAGAGTCGGTACCAATCATCATTCCACCAGGGAATGCATAATTTTCTAAAACAATTTGGTGAATAATCCCTGCACCTGGCTTCCAAAAGCCAATACCATATTTATTAGAAACAGAAGCTAAGAAGTCATAAACTTCTTTGTTCACATCATTTGCAATTGCTAAATCCTTATCTGCACCAACTTTCGCTTGGATCAAGTGGTCACAGTGTACCGTCGAAGGAACGGCTACTTTTGGCTTTCCAGCCATCATAAATTGTAATAGTGCCATTTGGGCAGTAGCATCCTGCATAGCTACTCTATCGGGCGCAAAGAAAACATAATCTTTACCTCTTCCGTATTTCTTTAGACGAGATTCCTTGTGAAGGTGAGCGTATAATATTTTCTCCGTCAACGTAAGTGGACGACCAAGTTTTTTTCTAGCAGCTGCCACTTTTTTAGGTAGTGCTTCGTAAAAAGCTTTGATCATTTCAATATCAAAAGCCATAAGCTAATAAGTTTGTGTGTTGTGAATGAAAAGAAAATTGACTATTATTTTTAAAATAATAAAAGTACTAATTTTCTAATATTTTTATTTTAGAAAACAGGTCGAGCACTTTATAAGTTCAGATATAAAAATACTTCCCTTTTTTATTTTAAAAAACAAAGGGCAAAGGTACAATATTTGGCATATCTTGCACAGTTTTATTAAATTCTTGTTCTGATTTCGAACGAGTCTAAATAAACCATAAAAATTCCTAACTATATATAGTACGCTTGTTCAATGAATAGTTACAAAAAAATAGTAGTAAAGGTTGGTACAAATGTATTAACTAGGGCAGATGGCATTTTAGATTTTACTGCCATTAGTCATTTAGTAGATCAGATTGTTAGCCTAAAAAAACAAGGTGTCGCTGTTATACTAGTATCTTCTGGCGCTGTTGGAGCAGGTCGATCTACCGTGAAATTATCAAAAAATCTAAATAAGATTGTACAACGACAAGTCTACTCTTCTGTAGGGCAGGTTCGTTTAATGAATACTTACACGAATTTATTTGGTAATTATGAAATTCACTGTGGGCAAGTATTAGCGACCAAGGAAGACTTTAGAGATCGAACCCATTATCTAAACATGAAGAATTGTTTTCAAGCATTGTTAAGAGATAATGTTATTCCAATTGTGAATGAAAATGATGTAATCTCGGTCAATGAATTAATGTTTACCGATAATGATGAATTAGCTGGTTTAATAGCTGCGATGATTAATGCGGATGCTTTACTAATATTGAGTACAGTAGATGGCATTTTAGATGGGCATCCTGATAAGCCAGAAAGTCAAACGATCAAAGAGATTGATCCTGATGACAAACATATTTTAAAAGTAATACTACCTTCTAAATCTTCTTTTGGAAGAGGTGGTATGGCTACTAAATTCAATATGGCTAAGAAGGTTTCTAAACTAGGAATCACCACTTTTATCGCCAATGGAAAACGCCCTAATATTATTCTAGATATCAATAAAGGAGATTTCATCGGCACTAAAATTCTTCCAAAAGGCAATGCATCCAACATTAAAAGATGGATTGCATTTAATGAGGTAGCAGAAAAAGGAATTGTTTATATCAATGAAGGTGCCGCAGAAGCCTTACGCTCATCTGCTAAGATCACTAGCTTACTTCCTATTGGAATCTTAAGAATTGAAGGGGTTTTTAAAAAAGGGGATATTGTGAAAATTGTTGATAAGGAAGGAACCGCTCTCGGAATAGGCATTACTCAATATGGGGTAGAAAAAGCACAAGAATTATTAGGAAAAAAAGGAAAGAAAGCACTTATTCATTATGATTATTTGGTGCTGGAATAGTTTGCTTATTTAGAAGTCAGATGTCAGACCGTCAACTACGTTTGACTGTCAGGTGTCAGACTTATGATGTTGACTACTAAGCGTTCTGGCAGCGTAGCGTTCTCCCCCACTCTAATCTATGACCATTTCTAAAGCTTTAGCGGGTTGAATCAATCTACCTGTTTCATTTACCGCTTTAGTATTTTTTCCAGTTTGGTGAAGTATTTGGTAAACCTCTTTGGCAGTCAAATCAGGTTGAATACTTTTTAACATGCCGATCAATCCAGCAACATAAGGTGTTGCCATAGATGTGCCACTAAATGTAGCGTATTTATTGCCAGGTATTGTAGAAAAAATATCCACACCTGGCGCAGCAACTGTCATCTCAATATCTGTAACATAATTAGAAAAAGTAGCTCGATTTAAATCAGGATCTATGGCTGTCACGGTTATTACATCTGCTAAATTGGCAGGAGAAAAATCTCTTGCATCTCTATTGGAATTACCCGCTGCCACAACAACAATAGCTCCTTTTTTTGTACAATAATCCACTACATCTTCATAGGCTTTTTGCTTCGATGCACTATTCATTCCTCCTAAAGACATAGAAATTACATCCGCACCACTATCTGCGGCTAATATCATCCCATCAATAATTCGTTTTTGCGTCACTACGCCAAAACCACTCAATACTTGTATACTAGTCACCTGTACAAATTGATTACTAGGGGCAAAAGAAGCGATCCCTATTCCATTATTAGATACTGCCGCAGCAATACCCGCACAATGAGTGCCGTGACCTCTTGTATCGGTATCATACCGTTGATCGATAGATTTAAAATTAGCGGCTAAATCTTCATGTGTAGCATCTACTCCTGTATCTAAAATAGCTATTAAGGCTTTCGATTTAGGAGATATTTTACTCTTACTAAGTCCCTTATATAAAACATCAACATTCATGACATCAAACCCCCACAATTGGGATATATCA
>CALJIY010000605.1 GCA_937973945.1 uncultured Saprospiraceae bacterium
GAATGATGTATTTATGATTCAATCGGGAAGTTATCCTGTTCAGAATATAGATGTATTTAGAGTATACGATCGATGGGGAACCTTACTGTTTGATGCTGCTAATATACAGCCCAACGCAACAGAATTTGGCTGGGATGGCACCTTTGATGGGCAGGCTATGGGAGTTGGGGTTTACATTTATTACACAAAAGTTCAATTTGTTGATGGGACTACAGATTTTTTTGAAGGGGATGTTACTTTAACGAGGTAAATTTCAGAGGTTAGAGATCAGACCGCTATCCTGTCAGATCGCCTACGACTGTCAGAAACAACACGTTGTCAATGTCTTATATTTGACACCTGACAGTCTTGGACCTGTCAGGCCGCTAGGCGGGAAAGACGATCTGACATCTGACAGTTGAAAAATACAATTATCGATAACTATTTTATCAATATTATCGTTTAATTTTGTAGCAACAATTATTCTAATCCTTTTGAGCAATGAACTATCAAAGATTTTACCTCTATATTATACCTATTCTTATATTTTCTTTCCTTTATACGCCACTTCTTTGCCAAGAAGTGTCCATAAATTCCGCAGCTGTAAAATTTGAAACGGTACAAGATGCTACTAAAATAGATGAGTACTGCTATCAACTAACCGGGAATAAAGAGAAAGCAGGTGGTGCTCTATGGTATCCAGAAACGATTGATTTGAGAGAAGATTTCTTTATGGATTTGAATTTATTTTTAGGTTGTGATGATTCCTTGGGGGCAGATGGAATTGTCCTGATGTTTTGTAAGAATAAAATTTTGGGTGGAAAAGGGGCAGGAATGGGCTACCTAAATTTGAAACCTTCTTTAGGTATTGAGTTTGATACCTATCAAAATATTCAATTTGGAGATCCACAAGAAGATCATATAGCGGTTTTAGAAAACGGTGCTATCAACCATCGTGCTCAGCTTTATAAACCTATTGCACTTGAGAAAAATATAGAAGATTGTGATTATCATTCCGTTGTACTTGAATGGAATGCAACGCAGTTTCTATTGACGATAACACTAGACGGAAAACAATTGATACAATATGAAAAAGATATAATCCAAAAGATATTTGGAGGCGCGCATCGAGTATATTGGGGGATCAGTGCCGCAACTGGTAGTGACCACAATAGCCATAAAGTTTGTTTTAATAATCTAGAGATGACTCCAGCAGGGATTATTCATCAATTTTCGAAGACTGTAGAAAATAAATTGAAAAGAGGAAATTTTATAGCCTTGGATGAGCTCGCATTTAATGGAGATGATTTGATCTTTAATACAACTACTAAGGTTGAATTAGAAAAATTATTAAACTTCCTGAAGAATAATAATACCAAGAATTTAGATATTTTTAGCCATGTACATGATTCCACAGATGACGAAAATTTATCAATAAGACGAGCAAGAGCTTTAAAGAATTTTTTAGTGGATAAAGGAATTAAAGAAGATCGACTGATTCCTAAAGGCGTTGGTAGTCAATACGTGCGCAGTATGCGAGATTTGAAGAAAGGCCTTAGTAATACACGCATTGAAATTTATTTATTTGAACCACTTCCTTAATGTCTACTATAAAGATTATAAACACGTTCTTCGCCATTTGCTTTCTACTGAGTGCCTGTAATAGTGTCCAGCCAATCTCTAAAAGCACTACCTTTCCCATATACGCATGGAATAGAGGTTTTAATAACCCATCTGAAGAAATTCTTCAAGCCAGATTTTTGGACTTAAAGAATAAAGGAGTAACAGGTATTATTTATTCTGCGGGTAAAAATCCACAACGATACAAAAGGGCCGGGTATATTGCCAAAGAATTGGGTTTATCATTTTATGCGCTTTTGCCAGCGATGATGCAACACAAAAGTTCCAAACTAGATCAGCAATTGTATATGGTCAATGGATTGGGACAATCTACCTATAACAAACCTTCTTTTCCCAACAATCATTTTGTTTGTCCTAGTAGACCTGCTGTATATACTTACCTAGAAGACATGTATGCTAAGATTGTTGATTTGCCAGAAGTAGATGGTATCCAACTCGATGTGATTCGTTTTCCTGATGTTATTCTAGCCCCCGCCTTATGGGAGAAGTATCATCTCACCATGGATAAAGAATATCCAAAATATGATTATTGTTATTGTGAGCAATGTACCCTTGATTTTAAAGAAGCGACCGGTATAGATATTAAAACAGTAGAAGATCCTTCGGCGCTAGCAGAATGGAAACAGTTTAGGTATGATTTGATTACTAATATTGTTAATAAATTAGCAGCGATGGTGCATGCTAAAAACAAGAAAATTACAGCAGCTGTTTTCCCAGGCCCTCACTCGGTTGCAAAAATGATTGTTCGACAAGAATGGGATAAATGGGAGATAGATGCTTTTTTTCCGATGAATTATAATGATTTTTATTTAGAAGATACTGCATGGATCGGAGCGGTTTGTAAAGAAGCTGTTGAAGCGGTAGGAGATTCGAGACCCATCCATAGTGGCTTATTTATTTGCCCTGATCCAGCAAATAAGGCTAATGAAAAAGACCCAGAATATTTTGGACTAATGCCAGAAGAATTAGGCGCAGCTGTTCAAGCCTCTATGAATAATGGCGCAACAGGCATCTGTTTATTTACCTCAGGAAGGATGACCACAGCACATTGGGATGCCTTACAAGTAGCCATTAAAAAAGGTCAATAGCATCTCTACTACTAACCTTCCGTCGGAGTGATTTTTTGGAACTCTGCCTCTTTTTATTCTCTAAACGTTTGCGATGCACTGAAGCAGGAGTGCGTCTTGATTTTCTCTTTTTATTTGTTATGGCAGATTGCTCCAACAAATACTTGAGTTTTTTTAGGGCTTCCTTTTTATTGTTTAAAGCAGATCTAGAGTGGGAACAATGAATAATTAAATACCCATCATTACTTATTCTACTGCTTAGTTTTTTTAACAGTAAAGCCTTGGTCTCTTCATTAAATAAGTTGGAAAATTCTAACTTGAAAAATAAGCTAGCCTTCGTAGCAACTTTGTTGACATTTTGCCCTCCATTGCCACCACTTCTGCTCATTTTAAAAAAGACTTCCTTTTGTAATGCTGCTATATCTAGGAGCATTGGTGTTGTGTTCATGATTTTTTCTAATCTATTTGGACCTCTTGGAAGTCTTGAGAACTTAATTTATATAAGCAAAGCTTATACATTAATTGATTATTATGGCGTAAAAAACGGCCATTTATTCTAAACAACTTATTTTTACCATAAAAAGTTCCAGTTTCTTAAAATAGGTACTCAATTATCGACTATTTCCTTATTTCTTCCTAAACACTATCACTCGATTCTTGTTTAAACTGGTAAATATAGTGAAGTTGTTTAAAAATGTATTTCAGGTCTGCAAATCTGTATTGCAAAAACCTGAAAACTAGTTTTCAGAACCTTACACTACAAATTTTCGCTGCTAAACTACATTCTTAATCAACTTCAGTGGATAAAAACACACCCAATCTATCATGAAAAGAAAAAGTGTTATAGTATGGTTCCGTCAAGATTTGCGCTTACATGATAATGAGGCTTTGTATGATGCCTTAAAAGCAGGAGAACAAATCATCCCAGTATATGTATTTGATGAAAGAGTGTTTCTAACAACAACAGAATTTGGTTTTCCAAAAACTGGTAAATTTCGAGCGCAATTTGTTATAGAAAGTATTCATGATCTTAGGAATAATTTACGAGCATTAGGAAGTGAATTGATCGTGAGAGTAGGTAGAACAGAAGATATTATCTTTGAAATTGCTCAAAAAGCTAAAACTAGTTGGGTCTTTTGTAATAGAGAACGAACGGAAGAGGAGGTAGAAGTGCAAGATGCTTTGGAGCAAAAACTATGGTCCATCGGTCAAGAAGTTCGGTTTTCAAGAGGAAAAATGTTATACTATACCTCTGACTTACCTTTTCCAGTTACACATACGCCTGATATTTTCACCCAATTTAGGAAAGAAGTAGAGCGCTTTATTCCTGTCCGTGAAGTACTCCCTACTCCCACTAAGGAAGATTTTCAACCAATTACCTTAGCTATTGATCCTGGGGAGATTCCAAGTCTATCAGATTTAGGACATGAACCGATTGTCCCCGATACGCGACGAGCACTAGATTTTAAGGGAGGAGAGACAGAGGCATTAAAAAGATTGCATTATTATTTATGGGACACCGATTTTATTCAACAATATAAAGAGACTAGAAATGGCTTAATTGGTAGCGATTATTCCTCCAAATTCTCAGCTTGGTTAGCACAAGGATGTTTATCGCCAAAATTAATCTACCAAGAACTAAAAAAATATGAATCAGAAAAAGTAAAGAATGATTCTACGTATTGGCTCTTTTTCGAATTATTATGGAGAGACTTTTTTAGATTAATTGGTAAGAAATATGGTAATAAGATATTCCAAAAAGGAGGAACTAAATTAGAACAAGACCATGATTTAAAGGAAAATAAGCAGCTATTACAAATATGGATAGAAGGGCGTACTGGCGTTCCTTTTATTGATGCCAACATGAAGGAATTAGCACTGACAGGATTTATGTCTAATCGAGGTCGCCAGAATGTGGCCAGTTTTTTAGTAAAAGATTTGATGGTTAATTGGCAAATGGGAGCGTCCTATTTTGAATCTATTCTTATAGATTACGATGTTTGTAGTAATTGGGGTAATTGGAATTATATAGCAGGGGTAGGGAGTGATCCAAGAGAAAATCGCTATTTTAATATTTTGGCTCAGGCTAAGCGGTATGATCCTAAGGGAGAATATGTCAAATTGTGGCTACCAGAACTAAGGAATATTCCTGCTGATAAAGTCCATTATCCAGAGAAATTAAGTACGAAGGAACAAGCAACCTATCATGTACATCTTGGAGAACATTATCCTAAGTCTATGATAAAAATGGAGAAGTGGGTGTGAGTATACTAAACCTTTTATCCTATTTGTTGTTTCACCTTCAAATTCCCTCAGTAGTATAGGATAATATCAATCATTTAGTCTAATAATTTCTAACAATGACGATAAACGAAAGAGCGACAGAAAGTATTCAAACCATGCTTACAAGCACAGGGGAATATTTAGGAGAAATGACTAAAAAACAACCTGTTATGCTTGTTTTCCTTAGGCATTTTGGTTGTACGTTTTGTAGAGAAGCCCTAAGTGAAATCTCTATGAAGCGAGAGGAACTAGTGTCCAAAGGAACAGAAATCGTTTTCGTCCATATGGCCGATAATGAAACAGCTACTAGATATTTCAACCGATATAATTTAAATGGAGCTATCCACATTAGTGATCCTGAATGTACCTATTATGCTGATTTTGGCTTAGTTAAAGCCAAAGCCACTCAATTAATGGGTTTACGTGTTTGGATGCGCGGTTTTAATGCCGGTGTTGTTGGCGGACATGGTATCGGGAAGTTAATGGGCGATAGTTTTCAAATGCCAGGTATCTTCTTAATACAGAATGGTCAAATCCGAGATAAATATATCCATAAATTATCTTCTGATAAACCTGATTATGCTAAGTTGACAGAATGCTGTCAGGTTGGATGAACGAACGTTCCCGAAGGGTCAAGGTCTGGTAGACCTTGAAGAGAGAGAACTGCAAAGTGGGTGGGAGGCAAAATAGCTAGACCCCTCCTTTCTTTCTGACTCTGGTTAGAAGCACACTCAACCACCTAGATTAACTTAGATTCTTAAGAGCAATCTCAATCCTTTGTTCTTCTGGAAGTCCAGTAGTCTGTGAATCATTCAAAGGACTTTTCAATAAGTCTTGTTGTCAACTGTTTGTGAGAATTGATGCCTGCCTTCCAAGGAACGCAGGCAGGCTTGGTCTTGACACTTGAACTTTCCTATTCCGTAGGTTTACCCTGACTCCCCGCCAAAATTCCCCCATCAATTGTTAATTCTATTCCTGTAATATATTTGGATTCCTCATTTGCCAAAAATAGGGCACTGTATGCGACATCAATGGGTTCGCCAAAATGCCCCATCGGAATTCCTGCCTCAACATCCTGAATCATTTTTTCTCGCATAGTTCCTTCCCCTAGCATCGCATCCCACATGGGCGTCATGATAGCAGCGGGATGAATGCTGTTACAACGGATTTTGTAGCCTTTTTCTGCACAATATAAAGCGACACTTTTTGTATGATTTCTGACGGCTGCTTTACTTGCTGCATATGCGACTGCCAAAGGAATTCCTACGATGCCACTTCTTGAAGAAATATTTACAATACTTCCGCCTTTCGCTTTCATCATCTTAATAGCATATTTGCAACCCAACATGACTCCTGTAGAATTTACGGATTGGACTTCTTGCCAAGATGCTAGATCTACGTTTTCTGCATCATACGGTCCCTTCGTTTCCAAAAAACCAGTGATACCGGCATTATTCACTAGGACATCTAGCTGGCCATATTTCTTCAGAATGTAATCACTTAGTTGCGCCCATTCCTCTTCCTGTTTTACATTCAGGTGGTGGTATTCACTATTTTCTTTTAAGGAATTAGCCAGTATTTCACCTGCCTCATCATTGATATCTGAAAGGATAACGATAGCACCCTCTTGGTGAAATAATTCAGCAATGGCTTTTCCGATTCCTCTGGCTGCACCTGTAATTAGGCAAACTTTTTTATGGAGTCTTTTCATATACATTGTTGATAAAAAGAAGCGATAGCATGCCTTGTGAGTTTTGAACCTACCTTCCAAGGAACGCAGGCAGGCTTGAACTTGATACTGAACTTACAAATCAAGCCTTTCCTTTCCCCAATTCTATCGCTCTATTAAAAGCTGCTTTTGCACCATCAATAATATCTTTGTGCACTTTATTATCTCGATAAGATTTGATGGCAGCTTCTGTGGTGCCACCTTTGGAAGAAACCTTGGCAATCCATTCTTCACAAGTTAAATCAGACTTATTATATAAATCCACTGCGCCTTTGAATGTTTGACTAACTAGTAATTCTGCTTCTGAATTAGAAAAGCCCAATTGCTTCGCAGCAGTCATCATCGCATCCATGAAGTAGTAGACATACGCAGGACCACTTCCAGAAATAGCCGTCGTTGCATCAATTAATTTTTCTGTCTCTACATAAACGGTTTTCCCAGTCGTATTTAATAGATTTTGAACCATGACCAATTCTATTCTAGTCACATTATCTGTAGACGTAAAAGCAGTCATCCCCATTCCTACTTGAGCAGGTAAATTGGGCATTGCACGGATGACTTTCTTTACCCCCAAGGCAGTCGAGATGGTCTTAATAGTTACACCAGCCATGATGGATACAAATACTTGCTGTGGATCAACATACGGTTTGATATTGTCAAACAGTAGATTTATATCTTGAGGCTTTACAGCTAAAATTACGAGGTCCGCTTTACTAAGACATTCTTCTGGATTGCCATAAACGGTCCCAATTTCTTGTTTCGCTAGTTCTTCCGCTTTTTTAGGAAATTTTTCCAAGATCATCATATCCTTATGATTTGCAATCTTTGAACGTAAAATGCTCTGCGCATAGGTCATTCCCATATTACCACCACCGATAATTAGTATCTTCATGTATTTAGAATTATAAAAAGTAAAATTGAATAATGAGGCGCAAGATAATATTTATTATGAAGTTGTTTAAGAATGTATTTCTTAATACCTAAACTTTCGGATCATCCCTAAAAGGAGAACGCTTCCGATGCTCTCGAATCAGTCTCCAAGAAAGTAAGATGCCCAAAGCAATAGTGGCTAAACCAAAGAGCATTAACCAGTCATAATATTCTTGCAATAGGAAGAAATCATATAAGCCATGAATGAAAACGGCTAAGAAAAAGCCACGAAGGATATAGGCTCTTTTTTTCGTTGCCACAAATTTTGACATCCCAACAAAATAGCCCATGACTACTGCAAATACCGCATGAGCAGGCACGGCTGTTAGAGATCTAACTAAGACTGTTTCCATACCAAATTTCTCCGCATAAATTAAGTTTTCTACTGATGCAAAACCCATTCCAATCATCATGGTATAAATAATACCATCTAGTGGTTCATTGAAAAAATCTTGGCGATAAGAATAACCTAATAAAGCGACTAATTTTGCTAATTCCTCCGTAAAGGCCACGATTATAAATACATTGATTAAAAGCAAACCAAAATGATTGGAATTGTCTATGCCTGTCTTTGCAGCTAAAGCTTGTACGCCAAAAGCAGGAGCTGCACATAAAATACCTAGCCCAAAGCAAATAGCTAAAGGTAGAAAGGCTTCCTTTTCATACTTATCTAAAAAATAGATAAGTAAACAAAGAAGCAAACTCGGTAATATGGCAACTAGGATTAATAGTGGAGACATAGATTAATTATAAGAATAGAGAAGCGAGAGTAGAGAGTAGAGAGCAGAGACTTCTTTCGTCTACGAAATTTTGTGTTTCTAATCGAAATGAATCTCTATTCTCTGTTCTCTACTCTCTGTTCTAAATTTAAACAAAGATTCGCAAACCCATGAATAGCATCAATCGTAGCTTGAGTTTTTTCAAACATCCCCATATGCCCAACTTCTTCATAAATGTGTATATCAGCTAAGCTAGGTAAGTGCGTTTGATTTAAGCTATTTTCTATTGGAATAGCTAAATCCTTTTTACCTACAAGGAATAAAACAGGAATGGTCGTCTCTCTTAATACATGCGTTTGATCAAGTCGATCCCGCATGGCTATTAAGCCGTTGATGATTCCTTCTTGGCTGGCTTCACTACCATAAGCCACCATTTTATCTACTATAGCAGGATTAGCTTCTATATATTCTTTGGCAAAAAGTAGCGGCATTAATTTTTTGGTATATAATGGCACACCATTTTCTTTGATGAAGGCAATAGATTTCGTTCTATTACTTTTCTTATCTGCTGGATCTGCATATGGATGAGAATGAAATAAGCCAAAACCTAGTAGCCGATCAGCATACTGATAGGCAAAATTCAATGCCACATAGCCTCCCATAGAATGCCCGATCAGGATACATTGTTGGATGGCCTCTTGATCTAATACTGTTTTAACAACTTCTGCCATGAGGGGGATCGTTGTATTGGGAAGAACAGCAGATTGACCAAATCCAGGTAAGTCAATCGTGATCACTTGATAGGCCTCAAATGCTTGGATGTAATCTTCCCACATTCGCTGATCTTCTCCAAACCCATGTAAGAACACGAGGGTAGGCCCTTCTCCTGTAATAGAATAAGCAATATTTTCTTTTCTGTATTTTGCTTTTGGCATCTAGCTTGATTTCAGTTGAAAAATTATAAAGAAGGCTTGGCGGCGAAGCCCGTCAAGCCCACTATTTTGGTGGGTCGCGAAGCGACCCTCCTTATTTTCTATCTAACAAAGAATCATATTTAGTTGCTAAAGTACGCCAATCATAATGACTGACAAAATTTTGATAAGATTGTCCTTTCCATATTTTAAAATCTTGAATCGTTTGCTTTAATAATTGATAAAAATCTTCTTCTGTTTCATAAAAATGATGGGGGTGCTTATCCATGGGGATATGCATGGGATAGGCTAGGCGCTTAGGTAAGATTGGAAAGCAATTGCAATAAATGGCCTCCACCACACTTTGCCCAAAGAAATCTTGATTATTGGTAACTGGTAAGATATCTGCTTTCCATAACCACTTGGCATAGTCCCCAAAATCTTCAAGAGCGCCAAATTGAACTATTTCTTGGACTAAGTGCTTTTTGGCTTCTTTAAAAATAGGGGGCACTTTATGGTAAGATGTTCCTAATATAGCCACCCTAAAGGCGATATCTTCTTCTTTTAACCGGTATAATGCTTTAAAAAAGGATGCTGGATTTTTATCGTATTCCCATCTGTGATTCCATAGTAAGAGCGGGATATTAGCCTCTTGCGCTGTTTCCTGCAGCGGATCTAGTTGTTTTAGATCGATGCCTAAGGGCAATACTTGACTCTTTTTTATAATCGATGGAATATTATCTATCCCCTTATAATCAGGAAATTGCTTCAAAAAGGCAGGCAAGGCCTCCAGAAAGGAAGCTTGATGATAGGGAGAATTAAAGAATAATTGATCTGCAATTAAGGCGCTGGTATAATTAATAAAGCCATATTGATTGTCTCTCTTTAATTGAATATCAGGATCTGTAGCAGACCAAGGATAGGTGATTTGATTTTCATGAAAATAGATAGCAGTGGGAATAGTAGCCGTTTTTTTTCTAGTTAATGCTAGAAAAGTGGTAAAATCTAGCATATCTGTTGCCAATAGCAAGTCTGGTTCAAAGTCTGTCCAAGTATTGAAGACCTTGGCTAACTCTACCGCCCCGGCATACATTCGCCATTTCCAATGCCTTCCGGGTAGGGACAATAGGCGTACCTCATGTTGGCTGAACTGTTGAAAACCTTCTGCCCATAATTGATGACTACCAGTAAGAAATGGCTCTATTAATGCTATTTTCATAGAGATAAAAAATTATTTTTTAGTAAAAGTAACACTTGTGCTAGGAATTGAAACCATCAAAAAATAGAATAGAGAGCAGAGAAGCGAGAATAGAGACTCATTTCGATTAAAATTGAATGAAATTGTCAGTTTTAAACGAAATGCATCTCTATTCTCTGCTCTTGCTTCTCTGTTCTCAAAACCTATAAGGTTTTAAGTCAGCAGGAATAAACCTTTTAGATTATCTTTGCAAGAATTTTTATTTGAGCAGATTGAAATATATTCAAAAATGGCAATTTTACTTTTCTTTATTATCTCCTATATCCTTCTAAGTCTAAGTCTTTACAAAGTATTTGAAAAGGCAGGGGTAGATCCTAAAAAGGCATTAATTCCGGGCGTTAATTTCGTGGAATGGTGCAAATTAATAGGTCGACCGAGCTGGTGGGCGGCTTTATTGTTAGTGCCGATTGTTAATATCTTCGTCTATGCGGGGATGTGTATAGATATGGTGCGATCTTTCAAGAAATACTCCTTTATGGATAGTGCTTTGGCAGTCATCTATGCGCCATTGGCATTTTTTGGAATTGGCAAAAAAGAAAATCTACCATATGATGGACCTACCATCGTAAAAGAGCGAGATTATGCCAATCAATTAGCTCTAGCAGCAGAGAATAAAGATACCTTCACCTATAATAAATTAAGAGAAAAAAATCCGTACCATAAAGGACAAGTTCGAGAATGGACTGAAGCGATTGTCTTCGCCGTTTTTGCAGCTGCTTTCATTAGAATGTTTTTGATTGAAGCGTATGTCATACCTACCTCTTCTATGGAGGGCTCCTTGAATGTGGGAGATTATCTATTTGTAAGTAAAGCACACTATGGTATCCGTACACCTAAGACCATAGCGATGGTGCCATTGTTGCACAATAGAATGCCTTTTGGCGCAATGGAATCTTATTTGGAAAAGCCAAGTTTAGATTTTCACAGACTGCCCGCACTTGAATCAGTTGATAGAAATGATCCAGTCGTTTTTAACTACCCCGAAGGAGATAGTGTCTATGTAACACCTGGACGGACATGGAGTATCTATGATTTTCGTAGAAATGCGGTGCCACAAGCCACTGCTCAAAGAATTAAAGCGGGAAGTGAGCCATTAGTGACACGACCGATTGATAAGATGGACCACTACATCAAACGATGTATTGCCGTTGGTGGAGATACTTTGCAGATTAAAAATAGACAAGTATACCTCAATGGAGAGTTGGCCAAAACGCCTACGCATGTCCAGTTTCGATACTTAATAAAGCATAATGGACCATTAAACGAAAAGAAATTTGCGGAATGGGGGATTTCTGTAGAAGATCAGCGATACTATAATGATAAGGGCGAAAATTATAAAATGTTGGTTTTAAACGAAGACCAAAAACAAAAAATAGCATCTATGGATCCTTCCATAGAGATTGTTCCTAATAATATGTATTGGGTCAATATACCAGAAGGCTATGATCCTAGTCGAATGAAAGAATTTGGGGTAGATGAGGCGAATATCCGTACAGCAAATGGTCCTAATCGATTATTACTGACGCTTACGGAGGATCAAATCGGCTCTTTAAAAAGTTCAGATTCTAGTGTTGTCGTAGAAATGTACGATGAGTCTGATCGACTATTCCCGCACGATCTAAAAATCAATAAAGGTTGGAATGTCGATAATTTTGGACCTATCTGGATACCTAAAAAGGGCGCAACGATAACCATTACCCCTAATAATTTAGCAACCTATGAGCGCGTGATTAGTGTCTATGAAGATAATACTGTTGAAGTCAAAAGTGGAAGAGTGTATATCAATGGTGAACAAACGACTCAATATACCTTCAAAATGAATTACTACTGGATGATGGGAGATAATCGACATAATTCAGAGGATTCTAGGGTTTGGGGATTTGTTCCAGAAAACCATGTGGTTGGTAAACCCTTGTTTATCTGGTTTTCTACCAAAAACGCGCGTATGAGTGATGGTATTAACTGGGATAGAATCTTTACTTCTGCGGATAAGCAGTAGAGTGGAGAGCAGAGAATAGAGAGCAGAGAATAGAGATGAGTTTTCGCTGTTTTTAAACGAGGACAAATGTTGGGCTACACTTTCAAAAGTGTCGCCCAACATTTGTCCTTTTTTTATGCATCGTAGTTACTTAATTCCAAATCTTTCTTACTTTTGGTCAAACTAGACATTGAATCAAAGCAGATTCGATATAGGTTTCATGTGTAAACAACGAGATGTATTCATTTTTTAACTGAAATCTATCTCTGTTCTCTATTCTAATATAATCATGGAAAGAAAAGAGTTTCTAAAAAAGATAGCCATCGGTACGGCAGGCTTAGCAACTGTGACAACTGCTTGTCGAAATGAGACGACAACTACGGCAGACGGAGCACCAGCTATTCATACAGGAAAGAAATACAAATGGAATATGCTCACTACTTGGCCACCCAATTACCCAATAATCGGGGAGGGCTGTGAGAAATTTGCGCAATGGGTTAATGAAATGTCTGGAGGAAGAATGACGATCAAAGTGTACGGAGGTGGGGAGTTAGTACCAGCATTGGAAGTCTTTGATGCGGTAACTAGTGGTACGGCAGAGATGGCGCATGGTTGTTCCTATTATTGGGCAGGCAAAGCACCTGCGGCTCAATTTTTTGCGACGATTCCATTTAGAATGAACGCTCAACAGATGAACTCTTGGTTGTTATGTGGGGGCGGATTGGAATTATGGAGAGAGTTATATGCCAAGTTCAATTTAATTCCCTTTCCTGCGGGTAACACGGGGGTGCAGATGGGCGGCTGGTTCAATAAAGAGATCAATAGTATTGACGATTTGAAAGATCTAAAGATGCGTATCCCTGGATTTGGTGGGAAGGTGTTGAGTAAAGCAGGGGGGACGCCCGTTTTATCAGCGGGGAGCGAAATTTATACGAATTTAGAAAGAGGCGTGATTGATGCCACAGAATGGATTGGCCCTTTTCATGATTATAAAATGGGCTTTCATGATATTGCCAAATATTATTATTCCCCAGGTTGGCATGAATCAGGAACGGTACTAGAATGTTTTATCAATAAATTAAAATATGAGGCTTTGCCAAAAGATTTGCAAGTCATCATAGAATCTGCCGCATTGCGTTTAAATTTATGGATGTTATCAGAAATCGAAGCACAAAATGGCCTTTTTTTAGATAAATTTATTAATGAAGAAAAAGTGGACATTCGTACATTACCAGATGATGTATTAGATACTTTGAGAGGGTATACCGAAGAAATTTTAGCGGAAATTGTCGATAAAGATCCTTTTGCAAAGAAGGTATATGATTCTATGAATGATTTTAAAAATAGAGCCAGTAAATGGGCAGAAGTGACAGAGAAGGTTTTTTATAATAAGATTATGTAAGAAATAGGTCTTTGTCAAAAGTGTGATATATACCCTTAAATACCTTCTTTAATTTGGAAATAAACCATACAAAATAGAATAGAGAGCAGAGAGTAGAGATGTGTTTCGTTTAAAAAACAACGAGAATTTAATTGCTTTTTAAACGAAAACTAGCTCTATTCTCTACGCTCGCTTCTCTATTCTAAAACCCATATAGTTTTAAACTTCTTTAATACATTTTTTTGGCATTCAATAAAAGTACCGTAAATTAGCAACAGAAAATAAACAACCAACATGTATTTGAAACCATCACTTTTTATCTTTTTTTTCTCTCTACTTTTATTGGCGTGTAAAACAGATCCTGAGGCTAGTAAAATTACTCAATTAGAACAGGCAATCGCTACAAAGGCTACGCCAGAAGCCATCCAAGAATTAATACTTGCTTATAAAAATCGGCTACAAAAAAAGGAGACGGATGCACCCGCTAAATCTGTTTTATTAGGAAAAATTGCCGATTTACAATCTCAGAATAATCAATTATCAGATGCGGTGGAAACTTTAAAATCTGGTATACGAGATTATTATAGTACGCCCAGTACGTCTACCCATTTGTCTTCCCTCGCTTCTATTTTTAAAGATAAATTTAAAAATCCTTCTGTAGCGACGGCCATTCAGAAAATCTACGCGGAAGCATTTCCTAAAGGCGCAAATATTCAAGCGATCAAAGCTGCTGCGATGGCAGACTCCTTATCTTTAACTGATTACATTGATAAGGTGGGTAGCAATATGTACAATGAAGAGACCCATCGATTGGATACAAAAGTGGCTAGTAATTTTATCGAAATTTGTGAGTTATATGCTTTAGTAAAACCGGAGGATGCTAAGAGCCCAGACTATTTGCATAAGGCTGGAGAGACGGCTAGAGCGATTCGAGCTTTTCCTAGAGCCATTGCTATTTATGATCGGATATATGCGAATTACCCTAAATTTGAAAAAGCGCCACAAGCCTTATTTTTAAAAGCATTTACTTACGATAACGATCTAAAAGACTTTGAAAAAGCGAAAATGTATTATACCGAGTTTTTGGCAAAATTTCCTAATGATGATTTTGCAGATGATACGGAGTTTTTATTAGGCAATTTGGGCAAGAATGATGAGGAGATTATTCAGAGTTTTAATCAGAAGGAAGCGCAAAAGTAAGGACGATGTAAGATTTTTTATAAAAATTAAAAGAAAGGCATTTCTTCAATCATTGAGGAGATGCCTTTCTTTCGTTAGACTATTTTTGTTGTTCTATTATTTTTGTCCAGTGTATGACTATTCGAATTTGTAGTAGAACTAGCCAAATAAATTTGACTGTTACGTAAGACATGCTACCCGACAGTATTAGCTGGGCTAACTACTTAGGAACAATCACCAAGCCATTACTATAAACCGATTGCAGCTCATCAAAAATTTGAATTTGATATTGGCCTGGGACTAAATTTAAATTATTGAAATCTACCCAATTCGTTACCTCGTCCATTGCTTTGATAAGTAGGGTTCTACCACTTGAGTCGATCAATTGTAGTTTATAATTTTTTTCTGATTCCCAATTATTGAAAGAGACATTAATCCCATACTTAGCAGGATTGGGATAAACTACGACATCGGTATTATTATGTGACGCAGAAGCTTGAGTTAATACTATTTCCTCTAATACATCTTTGGAGGCATCATCTGTTTTAGGAGCAACAACCGTACAGCCATTCGCACAATTTCTATCAACTTCTTGCCAGATCCCATTTCCAAGAGAGACTAGTTTTAAGGTGCTAAATTCTTCCGCAGCATAATCCGTAGCTCCTAATAATTTTATGCTATTTACATCATGTGTTACGCGCAAACCCACACTTTCGAATAGCAAAGTAATCAGCGTACCTTGCGGGAAGATATCGGTATTTAAATTGATACTATTAATGGTATTGGTGCCACTAATTTGATACACATTGGCATCTGCGGTTAATTGTAACTGGTTATTATCGGGGGCAGCTATAGTCATCATCGCTGTTGACAAAGTACCCGTCATAATACCACCTGCCGAAGTAATAGGTCCCGCTTCTAAAGCAGGTTTCTCTCCTCTGTTAAAAACAAAAGAAGGCGTCGTAATATAAAACTCAGCATCCGTTGCTCCAGCGGTATTATCAAGAATAAACTGAGGATCGAGTTGACAGGGATCAGCGGTACCGATCTCAGCTAACTTGCCTACAAAATGCCATTTTGTATCATTAGGATGTGCGGTACTACTAGTTACACCGCTACCACATGGATTGAAGGTAGCCGTAACTTTTGCCCCATCAGTAGAAGATTGCACCATTGCTCCAAATAAGCACTCTTTATTTTGGAACACATCGGTAAAATAGTATCCTACTGGTTGAAGTCTAGCTTTTGCTCCTTGAGCGACACTTACTTTTAGAACATTGTGATTGTCCTTCCAGTGGGCCGTTTCCAACTCAATAGTTGTGGGTGGGGTAAAACCTGAACTGGTAGCAAATTCCCAAAAGGGTAGGGTATTATTTGCTAAGCCTTTGAAACCTGCATTTTGGAACAAATTATTACCTGAAGGTCGCACACTAACATTCTCTGTACTACCAACATCGATATAGTTACTCCCTAAATCTATGATTCTACCTTTTCCTGCTGCACCATGTAGATAACTACCTCTAGTATTGCCTCCTAGCTGAATTAAAACAGTTTCTGCGGCACAGCTTGCGTCTGCTGAACGAACATCCAAGCCGTACATATTCACAGAACCGTCCGTATCTAAAATAATATGTCCAATGCTTGGACAATCTGCATTCATGGATACACTATACCAATCGGTTGTAGATAAAGGTCCTTCTACTAATAGGCCACTTTCAAACCCACTACCTGCAATAGAAATTGACCGAAAAGTAACCAAGTTTATAAAAGAACCATCATCGGCTATTTCCAAGTGGATTCCTTTTTTTGCATCTCGGATATATATATTCTCAAAAGACGACCAAGCAATTCCAGTTGTATTTAATGACTCTAATTTGATACTAGTTCCATTGATGAAATTTAGGATAAACAAATCATGAAAAGAAGCACCGACAACGAATTTACTATTAGTAGAAGAAAGATTCAGTCCGCCTGCTGCCATTCCCGTAGCATCCATGATTGTCAAATTATGACAACCTCCAAATTCTCCTGAAAATTCCAAGGCATAAATATTTGTTCCGTAAAAACTAATTCTGCTGCCGGATGTATTGGCAGCGGCTAAACTGTTACCTAAACTTTGTCCCCTTAGTTGAACGCCACCAGGTACACTTAATGTGCTCGTGATTTTATAATTGCCAACAGGGATGTGAACCGTTCCGCCTTGGGCCGCAGCACTAGCTATGGCATCATTGAAAGCATTGGTGTCATCCGTCGTTCCATCGCCTTTGGCACCAAAATCGGTCACGAAAATTTGCTTCCTATCCACATCAGTTGGCGCCGTCCAAGAAGCTATTCCATTGGCATCTGATTGTAGAATATAACCAGCTTGTGCGCCTTCTGTTATTTTGATCGTTCCTTCAATTTCTACATTTTGGGCCAAAACGATTTGAACTAAAAAAAGGAAGGGGATATAGATTATTTTTTTCATTTTTTAAATTTATAAATAGTTAACATTTGGTTTATTTAAGACTGATTTTTATTCTTATAAATTTCTTCCTATTTCTCGCCACACTCCACCATCAAGTGCCAATAGGCTTAAACTACTACCTGCCGTAGAAGTATAATTACCAGATGCAGTCAAATTAATGTATGCCCAGTTTCTAACAACTACACCAGGACTTTCAAATACGAGCGTAATAATCGTTCCTTTCGGAAATCGGTATCCTAAGGCAGTGCTATTATTTAAGCGATGAATAGCAGTGGTGCCTGTTAATAAAAAGGTATTGCCATCAGGAGGTAAGGTGAATTCAGAAGTGCTATTCACGACTATAGGTAAAGTAGTCATGCCAGTTGTTAAGGTTCCGTCCATAATACCGCCTACATTTAAAAGAGGTTTAGCAGCAAGGGAAGGACGGGCATTACCAAAAACAAATGCAGGACAAGTAATAGAAACTGTGCTTGCTGAATTCCCAGTATTATCAAAAACAAAACGAGGGGCTAGGTCGCAAACAGTACCATTGATACCCGTAGGCAAGCTGATATATTGCCATTGATTATCTCCCGTATGAAAAGACGCATTGACGGGGGTACAGGTATTGGTGGAAGCCTGATAGCTATTAATTTGACTAAAGGCAATGTTGGCAGTATTGGTTTTTATATAGGCACCAAAAGCACCGAATTGATGATTCATAGCTTTAGGCATAGCTGCTATAGTAGGGGATAGACTAACAATTTCACCTGCTGGGATCGTCATTGTCAAAACCTGGTTGTCTTTTTCAAAAACAGGATCGACTACGGTTATATTACTGACGTTACCCGTCAAATCCCAATTTGGAATAGCATTATTTAGTACCCCTCGAAAAGCACTATTTTGAAATTCATTATACCCAGAAGGTCGCCTTCCAATATTAGCACCAGTAACGTCTAAATGATTGGCCCCTTCGTCAATAACTCTTCCGTCTCCTGTTAAACCCTGAATGTACGAACCAGTTGTATTTGGAAAGCAATGGATAATAGGGATAGCTGATTCATCACAGGTGCCATGTGGATCGGTCGATTCTGTTCTAAACCCATAAGCATTGACATTGCCACTCTCTATTACAAGATGACCAAAACTACCGCATCCTGAGCCTTCAAAGGTAGTACCATATACATTGATATTGGTACCGCCTTGATTCCTAAAGCTGTATTTGAAACCACCGCCTATTTTTCCATTTAATAAAGTAACATGTTCAATAGTGGAACCTATTGATTCCTCAATATGCAATCCTGTTTCTGGAAAACGGAGGAGCACATCTTCTATCATTACGTGCGCAATTGTGCTGTTATTTGTGGCCTGAATTAGCATGGAAGTGCCTATCTCAAATCCGTAAATAACTAAATTAGCGAAGCGATTATAGCCTGTGCTAAAGGTACCATCATCTGCTACTAATTTGATACATCCTTTATCTGTAGCAGGACTAGCCCCTATTCGATAAAAGAATAAATCTTGTGCCCCTGAAAAAAAACCGCTAAACGATACTACGAAATCCTCCCCGATAGACATAATAGTACTTCCTTTAAAAGGGGTAGTACTCGTACGATGATATGCTTCACTCTCTGATTCGCCTTGGAGTACTACTCCTCCTGGGACATTTATAGTCTGACTAATTATAAAATTTCCTGGAGGAATATAGACTGTCCCCCCACCTAGACTCGCTGCATGGTCTATGGCATTTTGAAAAGCAGTGGTGTTATCCGTCTGGGAATCTCCAACTGCTCCAAAATCAGTAACATCTATTATTTGTCTTTGTTGATTAGCGGGTTTTACCCAACTTCCCCAACCTACGGCATCTGATTGGAGGATTAAATTTTCGGCGGCTTCTTTTTTGATTTGTAACTGCCCTTCTATCGTCAATTGGACATTCTGTGCAGACAAGAAAGCACAAGGAAAAGATAGGATTAATAGATAACCTATTATTTTCATTTTCTAAATTTTATTGAATCATCTGGTTTAATTAACACCAAAGATAAACAACTATATGAAAAAAAATAATTTTTCATATAAAATTATTCAATATGGAATCCTACTGTTTATTTTATATAAAATATCTTGAAGGTAATTAGATTTGCATTAAACAACTTCTGTGTAATAATATTCTGTATTTTTGCCTGTTTATTAAAAAATAAAATACACACTAGCACTATATGCAACAAAACTGTACACAAAAAATAATTCTAGCCTTATTAATAAGCCTATTTCCTTTCCTCCTTTTTGCGCAAATTTCCATCCCATCCGATTATTACGGAATCAACGCATGGATGCCTGATAGCTCAGGAACAGTCAGATACTATGGCAAACTTCATGAAAAATGGAAAGAAATTGGGGAGTCTAAACCACAAATTATTCGCATTGGAGGGATTGGGGCAGATCGCTATTTTTATACCCACCACCAATTACTAGAACTGGTTGATAGTATTCAAAGTATTGGCGCTACACCAATCGTACAAGTACCCGTTTGGGGCGGAGATTCTACAGCGACCTATGCAGCTAGTATCGTTCAATTTTTAAATACTACCCATAGTAAAAATATAAAATACTGGTCTATAGGAAATGAACCCAATCATGCCTATGACAATGCGGCGTATGGTTTGGGAGGAAATACCTATAATGTAGATGATTATGCCAATGATGTACGAGCCTTTTCGATTGCTATGAAAACGGTAGACCCGACGATTAAAATATTGGCGGGAGAACTGGCTTGGTACTATGATGTATGGATTGACCAGTTATTACAACCTGGCGGAGCTAATGATATTTCTGGTAATAATGGCACACATGATTATATTGACTACTTGACATTTCATCGCTATCCATTTAGCCAAAATAATCCACAGACTAAGGCAAAAGTAATTGAACAAATTGCGGCTTTTGAAAATGTGACGGCAGACTTAAAAGGTTTATTACAAACGGTCAATACGACCCATAGCCGAAATGCTCCTTTACAGTTTGGTCTAACAGAGATTAATATCAATACTACTAATCCTACTGATAATAATCCAACTGGATTAGGGAGTAATAGCTTTTTAGCAGGACAATGGTGGGCGGATATGTTGTTGACAGGTATTCAAGAAGGTGCACAATTTATGACCTTTTGGTCAGCCATAGAAGGAGGGGATGGATCGGCTACGGATAATGGTTATATTTCTCATACGACAGGTAAATTGAAACCAACGTATTATCAATTCCAGATGTGTGCTCAAAACATGAATGGTACTTTATATCCTGTCATAGAGCAGCAGGATTCTCTTAAAGTATATGCCGCGAAAGATGACTTAACAGACCAATGGCGTTTATTGTTTATCAATTATAATGAGGGGCAAGATATGGGAATTAGTCTGCGTATGGATGATACGCCGACTGCTGCGCTTGCCACTGTTGCAGTAAATGTAGATGCGGGATTAGATAAAGAATCGACGCTAAGCATCCCCGCAAATAGCACAACTTTAGTGGAATTAAATAGTTGTGGTTCGCTATTGCGCCAACTAACATATACCAAAACACATGCAGCTAATAATGAAGCTCCACAGATAGTGTTACAGCCACGAGCCAAAAAAGTATTTGCCCATTACTTGCCCTGGTATGATGCCAACAATGCCAACCGCACAGGCTGGTGTTATGAAGGTGATTGTACAAATGAAAGTAATATTCATTATTCCAACAAACCACTTATAGGAGAGTATAGCCAATATGATGCTACCGTTCTGGAATACCATATCTTAACGGCACATGCAGCAGACATAGATGGATTTATCATTAACCTTAATCCTCAATGGAGTCTGCAAAAAGAACTGACCTTAAAAGTTTTGGATCAGTTAAATATTTTAAAAACTGTCTATCCTCAATTAGAAGATTTTAAAATTATTATTTCTTATGATAATGGAACGGCGGATGCAGCAGAAATACAAAATTATTTCACTTATATCCATGATGAAATTTACCAACATCCATCTTATAAAGATTTGATTTTTGTAGATGAAATAACTGGTGAACAGGTGTTGCAAGCATGGTCAGAAGGGGATAATGTCCAATATTATCAAACAGCAAAAGCCTTGTGGGCCTGTGAAAACCTACATTTAATGATTCGGAATCCCAGAGAATATGACCATTCTGATGGAAACTTTGGATGGATCAATTATCTTAATAATGATCCTTCAGAGACCACTAATTGGGGGCAACAATATTTTAATGATTTTGATTGGGGGATGGCTCGGCAGGAAGCATCTGGTTTGAGTAATCGCCTATATACCAATGAGTTAATGATGGGAATGGCTTATCCTGGTTTTAATGATGAGAACGTACCTAGCTTCTGGAATGGGGGAAATTCTCGATATATTCAACGACAAGTAGATGAAGGGGAAACAATGGCACTCACTTGGGATACGCAAATCAATTGGACCCCCAAGCGACTTGGTGGAACAAATGCGGTCCTCAATCCATGGACTCAAATCATCACTTGGAATGATTGGCCAGAGGGCACTTCCATCGAACCTGCTACAGCAGATACCTATGGCTATACCCCGCTAAAAACCAGTCGAAATAAAATTGCAGAATGGAAGGAGAGTCCTAGCGTCTTTTCGGAAACATGCCTTTCCGTTCCTCACCATTTATACCTAGCTCGCCAAGAAAATGAAAATGCTATTGCGGACCAAGCCCGAGATTTATTCATGCAAGGAGATTGTGAAGCAGCTACCGATCTCCTAAATTCTATTATTAACCCTGATCCAACTGTTTGTTTGGAAGATATCACCATTATTGAGCATACGGCTAGTAGCTTTTGTGCGACGGATACGATTACCTCTTCTGCAATTATTAATTCTTCAGAGAATATTGAATATCGTTCAACTACGGCTATTATATTAGTACCAGGTTTTTATGCTACAGCAGGTGCTAATTTCTTGGCGGAGATTGAAACCTGTTGTACGCCTACAGTGCCCAAAATATCTCCATCAGAACAGCTTATAACTGAGATGTTAAGACCTGTTAGTACCTTAGATTTAGCAGAGCACAATTTAGTAATCCATCCAAATCCAGTAGGGAACTCGGCAGTAGTTACCTATGAGTTAGCTAATACACTATCTACCTCCTTGGAAGTCCTTAATAGCATTGGGCAAATCCAATGGACAAAAGAAATAAGTGGTCAAACTGGAACGATTACTCTCTCAACGGATACGTGGGCGAGTGGATTTTATATCGTTCAATTACGGCAAGGCAAGATCGTCTTAGGTAAGAAAAAAATAGTTAAGAATAGGTAATTGTTTTACCATTTTAAAATAGCATTAGAACAGAGAATAGAGACAGCTTTCGTTTGCAAACAACTTCTATTTTGAAACGAAATTCATCTCCGTTCTCTGCAATAAGTGTTTATGCCAATCTTTTCTGTATAACAAAAAGTGAGTCTTGATTGTCAACGTTTTATAGGCATTCTCAACCTACCCGTTCGTGGCATCAGGCAGGCGGGTTCACAATTCTCCATTCAGAATTAAGTCTATTCCCTATTCTTTTTAATTCAAAACAGTGACATTCCCTGTTATTATTTTCATTTCTGTTGGGCATGTTACAGTTAAGTAATACCCATATACATCTGATTTGACGGGTTCCCCTTTAAAAGTGCCATCCCAACCGTTAGTAGGATTATTGGTTTCGAAAACCTTTTGTCCCCAGCGGTTATAAATGATTAACTCTATTTGATCAAAGCCTGTTGTCCCACGAATAAATAATCGATCATTCTTGTTATCTCCATTGGGACTAAAAGCATTGGGAAAGAAAATCTTATTAGGTTGACAGCAATTAATAGAATCAACTGTAAAAGGAATGGTATCCATGCACAAAGAATCGGAAACAATAACGGTATAACTTCCAGGACTAATGTCTTCTTGGCATTCTTCCTCTCCCCAGCTATAGGTGACCTCTCCAACTGCATCTGAAATTTCTATACAAGCAGTAGCAAATGGCATGTCACAGGTCGGTTCTTCTGTAATATTAACGCTGGCGGTAAAGCAGCAAATAGGCGGTTCGATAGTAAAAGCAATCGTATCAGTGCATAAAGAATCGGAGACTATAATGGTATATTCACCAGGACTTAAATCTTCTTTGCATTGTCCATCTCCCCAGCTATAGGTAACATTTCCAACAGCACTAAAAACATCTATACAAGCGGAGGCAAAAGGGTTATTACAATCAGGTACTTTAGTTATAGCTAAATTTGTTTTTAAAGTACAAGGACATTCCGCTAATTGCTTTTCTAAAATGAAAGGAACACTCACCGAACAAAATTCATCTGATACCAAAACACTGTAATAGCCAGGAGCTAAATTATCAAACTGATCTTTTACGCCCCAACTATAGCGCACTTGCCCTCTAGCGCCTGAGGTGGCTAATCGAACAGAGCCATTAAAATTTTCACATTTTGGATGTTGGTTGATAATGGCACTAGCAGTCAGATTACAACATATATCATAGTCTGGTGCTTGCAGCTCGAATCTAACGACTACACTACAAAAACGATCTGATACGACTACAGCATAATTGCCAGGACTTAAGTTATTATAGCAACTGTTAGGACCCCAATCATAAGTTACGCTACCATTTGCACCTTTGACTTCAATACAGACTGATCCAACAGTATTGTCACAAGTTGGTTGTTGCAGAATTTGAAAATCTGCTTCTAAGGTACAGCAGGTATTATAGTCTGGTTTTTCCATTACAAAAGTTTCTCTAATACTGCAAAGCTCATCCGCAACTTCTACTGCATATGTGCCTGGACTGTATCCGTCTTTACAAGCGCCTGCGCCCCAATTATATGAAACGTCACCTGTCGCGTTGCTTACCTCTAGACAGACTTCTCCATCATTTCTAAGACAAGAAGGAGCGCTGACTTTTGACACTACTTCTAATGGACAACAAGGGCCAGAGGCAGGTTCTTCTAAAGTGAAATTGACTCTTACAGAACTTATTTCATCAGATACAATAACCGAATAATTACCAGGAGTTAAGTTATCTTTAAAATTGCCAAGGCCCCAATCATATTTTACCGTTCCTACTGCACCACTTACCTCTATACGAACAGCGCCATCCTTTCTGGTACAGCTGGGTTGGTTTAAAATAACTGGTGTCGCACTTAAATTTACTATTGGTTCTTTCAAGGAGAAATTTACCCAAGTACTACATAAAGAATCAGAGACAAGAATTCGATAATTCCCTGGATACAGATTATCATAACAATCGAATGCCCCCATATTATGTCGAAGTTTCCCCGTCCCTCCATTCATTTCTAAACATACAGACCCATCATTTCTAGCAGCACTTGGTTGTCTGTTAATAACGGCTGTTACTTCTAAGTCTTCACATTGAAAACAATTATCTGTAAGTTCAAAATCAACTACTTTAAGACATCCTTCTTGATCGGTTATACTCACGGCATATGTACCTGCCCTTAGATCTTCTCTTTTGATAGATGGTCCCCAACTAAAGGTGGGCATTCCGTTTGCTGCCATAATGGAGAAAACGGCAACACCATCTGCTTGATTACAGCTTGGTAAATTTTGTACAAAAATTTCTGCCTCAAATTTATCACAATCAGGACAATCTCCTAAAGTGAAATCAACCAATAATAGACAACCTGCTTCGTCAGAAATAACGATACAATAAAACCCAGAAGCTAAATCATCTCTAGTTGCACTGGGCCCCCAACTGTAGATGATATTACCTGTGGCGCCAGTAACGTTTAAAGTGACACTGCCGTCTTTCTCGCCACAAGTAGGAATTTTATTGACAAGAATTTCAGCTCGAAGACCGCAGTTAGCTTCGACTATTTTAGGTGTAGCGGACTCACTTGCTAGACTGACAAGGGGAAAGAGCATGATAAAATATAGGACTGTCCAGAAGCCTTTATATATTTTTGGAATTGAATGCATAGTATTTTTTTGAGGTATTAGATTCATGTGTTGCGAATCACTTATTGACGATTTTTGATATGGAAGTGGCATTGTCTATTCATTACTACTAGAAGTCATTCTCCTGACCCTACAACCGTAGGTTCTTTTTTGATAATTTTTTTTATCGCTATCACTTCGACCCGACGTTGTCTAGAACTTTCAGGATTGTATTCTCCATTCATCTTTTTTTGATCTAGATAGATTATTTCTGGTAATTCGCCTATTGCAAGAGGATTAATCTTTATTCTATCTTTCCCTATATAGTTCGATAATTTTTCTTGAAAAAATTTAGAGACAGCCTCTACTCTCCGACTTGCTAATTTCATGTTATAATCGTCTTTACCCAGATGACTACAATAGCCTTTAATAGTGATTTCATAATTTACATCACTATTTGCTTTTAAACTAGCGTACACGTCCTCTCTAAATTCTACCAAACGGTCGTGCTGGGTAATTACACTATCTTTAAAAAACTCCTTAATAGCTGTTTTGTCGGGAAAAATATTTTCAAAGGTCTGTTGCCTACTGATATAGTTTTCATAATAAATGTCATAATTAAACTGGCTATTTTCTTCTTGTGATTTATCAACTTCCCCATTTACTCGTATTCTGGCAGGTACATCGTGGTCGAAGTAACAAACGATTGGGGCATCATCATCTATTATTATGTCTGGGTTTAATTTTATTATTATAAGTGTATCTGCACAAGCCATATCTGTTACCCTTATGGTTCGAGATAAATATCCTTGGTGAAAGACGCTAATATCATAAGTAAGTTTTGGATCTATTTTGAATGTAGCGGCGTTAGAAGATTTTGTAAAAAAACTTTGTTCCTGCACCTCTTGTCCATTAGGTACTTGGACTTGTAGAATGATGTTGTCTTGATTAAGCGCAAAGGTGCTATCTTCATTTTCTCCAAAAACATTTATTGTTAATATTGGCTCACAAGGTAAGTAAAGAGAATGGATATTATCTTCGCATGCTTTAAGCGGAAGAATGGTATCTATTGACGAATAATCTTCATGAGATGCCATAGCTTCTACATAAGTATATGCAGGTATATTTTGATAAGTAAAACAATTTTGATCTACTATTGTATCATTGAGTTCTATTGCATTATACTTCACCAAAAGCTTCCCATTCAGTAGAGGTTTTTCCTTAAGGTCGAATAGGTATATTTTTAGTTGGGTGTTACACATGTCAACTTCATATATGTCATGACAACCTATTTGGTCTATTATAGTGTCACAGCCATCTCGATTGGAAACAAAAAAAGCTTGTGTTGTATCTGATTTTAAAAAGAAATTGAAATCATGAAGACTCGAATTAAAAGGAACTCCTAGGTTATTGATTTCTACAGATGCTTTTTCTAAGTCCCATTTGTTAATATCATACCCACCTAAACCTTTGTGTCCATTAGAACTAAAATAGAGGGTATTGCTTGAGTGATGATAGAAAGGTGTAATTTCATCATAATCCGTATTGATGCCATTGTCTAAAATAACTGGGTCTGCAAAAGTGCTATCGTTTTCAATTTTTGTGAACCAAATGTCCATATCTTTTCCTTTCCCTTTATCGGATGCATAATATAGCCCAGGTTCATTTTTTTCATTCAAACCATAAGAAGGATGAGTACTAGTAAATCTTGATCGATTAATCTTTTTGGGCAATGGAATTGCTTCGCCCCAATCATTAGTAGTTCCTTTAATTTTATCTCTATAATAAATTTCACAGCGTATGTCTGATCGATTATTTTTGTAATCACAAACAGTAAAATATACGCGACGATCATCTGGAGTAAAAGATAGGTGAGTAGTAGATTTATCCTTGAAATTAAAATTATCCCAAACTGTTATGGAGTCTCCATCGAAGCGCATAGTCTTAGTGAAACCTCTAGCGGGTTGCACCTCATCTTTACTTTTTTGGAATGCCATCGATCCATAATATAGCTGACCTTCTCGCCATACAGGATTGTATTCTGCGTGTAGGGTATTAATAGAATCATGTTTACTTTCGATATGACCATTAGGGATAGGATTCGTTAATGTTTCCTCTATATATTCCAAGTCAAGCCATTCTTTTTCCACCAGGGTATCTAAGATAGTTCCTTCGATAGCATCTGCATGATAGATGAGGGAAGCAAGAATGGAATCAGCCTTTGAATAATCCCCAGCCAATTTATTCATTTTGGCAAATTTATAGGTCACCTCAGGAAATGATTGGAGTGAATCTAAAACTAACAATCGACCGTAAGCGTCTTTCGCGATACAGAAAGCACCGTATTCTCTCGCAGATTCTGCATGTTCATAGAGGTGTTCTATATTATTTTGGTCAATTTTTATAGCTTCTCCATATAGCTGATAAGCATTGTAAAAATCGCTACTATCATAGGCGACTTTAGCTTGGGCAATCACTTTTGATAAGCTGGGTTCACCGTCTCCTATAAAGTAGGCTTTGTGTTGACTGTGACTTAGGACAGGAAATAGTAATAGAATAGATAGGAAGAATAGAATGTTTTGCTTATAGTATGGGTTCATATTAATGTTTTATTTCATCCAAATCTAAAAACTCATTAGTATAATTGAAATGGCATCTTTCCCTTGGTGTCAATTCAGAAATACCTAATGTGAACTATTATGGTGAATAGTTAACTAAAATAAAGCAGAAAATATGTTTGAGTAGTGTGGGTTATATAAGGGTACTTATTGTTCTATGGTAATGTCTTTTCAGGCCTTGACTATGCTCAAAAAATCAGACAATTTTTAGTGGGCTTAGGTTTAGTTTTTCCTACCGTATAAATGGCAGATAGTTCTGAAGCTACACTTCCATTGGAGGCATTATCAAGCTGTGAAAAATTCAAATCAAAACTGAAACCAAAGGAAAAATTTCTATAATCTAACATTAGATTGGGAATCAATGCGTCTATATCGGACATTCGATAAGAAAGGCCTAAAAGTAGTGCGACCTGGTCATTAATAAATTTTCTTGTATTCCCGCCAACTACGAATTCTTGGTGGGCCCCTTGAAATTGAGCAGAAGCCAAAAATCCTATATCGGCTTTTTGAGTCAATTTAAATGAACTGATTCCATAGACGGAATAACGACTGTATAATGATTCTTTAGCACGTTTATTGAAACTTTTATTAGGCTCATTGAAATGATAAATTGCTAGTCCTAAATCAATGCGTGTTCTTTTGTCTTGTGCACCTCCTAGGTTTTGATATCTATAATTCAGGCCACCAGAAAAATTAGCATAAGCTGCTCTATCATTAAACTGATCTTCTTGACTAGGTAGTCGCGGATCAAAAGCATCCCCTTCAAATTGCAAGTCTACTCTTAGATTTTCTGTATTAAAATTTCGTTGAGAAAAGGCTGCCTGCAATCCACCTGAAAGGAAGTGTTTATTCACTTTGTCCTCCTTATTAGTCAAGGCCATTGTATAGGAACCAGAGAGTCCAATTTGACTTTGAGCTAGGGATAAATCACCTGCATCGTCGTAATTAAAATGAAGCCCTCCTGCAAAATATCCCCTTGTTATTTTTGGGGTATTTAATTTATGTTCAACGGTCGCAGTAAAAGTTTTATAATCAACAGGTAAGGGCATTGTGCTCCATTGTTTTCGGTAATTACCAGTTACCCGTAAATCACCTCCAAACACCCCCACCAAAGCAGGACTTATATTCATCGGAGATCTGTCAAACATGGAGTAGTGAATATCTTGAGCGGGAAGATACTTTACCAAGAAAAGGAGCAATAAAAAAGGTAGACTTTTCTTGTAAAAAGAGGTGTATGGTTTCATCTTAAGGGGTATTGCTAAATAGGTTTTTTAAAATTCTGTAATAATATTAGCAAATACTTTTAATATATTTTAATTCTTTTTAAGATTCTTTTCAATATTTATTTTTCGTATTTTAATTATTGAATTTCTATTGTTATGTGGAAGTTGTTCAATAA
>CALJIY010000606.1 GCA_937973945.1 uncultured Saprospiraceae bacterium
TGTCCATCTGCACTATGAATCTGACCAATGACCATAGAGTAAGAAGCCGCTACACGTGCATCACCTGTAGGAGAGACATTCATTACTTTGCAAGTAGCGTTCAATTTAGCCTCCGACATTGCAGACCACTTTTTTGATTGCGCTAATTCTGTTCTTGTGTTACTTGAGGTTCCATGGGTATTTCCTCCATTGGGTGTTTTATAAACTATCCAATTCTGTTTGCCATCATTCTCCGTATAAAAGAAATCTTTATTTTCAAAATCGATTGGAAAACCAACATTAGAGCCATCTCCTAAAATCAATTTAAAATGATTAAAGAATGGCATTACGTCACTTGGTAAAGCAGTTGTTTGATCTTCTATTTTATCTATCACTTTGGTTGCATTATTACATCCAAAGGGTAGTATAAAAACACTAAATATTAAGAAGATAGATAATGTAATGCTATTTTTTATATTCATTTTTCAATTCATTTTTTCAATAATCGCCACCACACCATTATAGGAAATAATACAAGCAAAAATCAAAGCACTCGCCATTCCAATATTCAAACCTATTCCCGCTTTATGCTCGCCCATTAATTCTTTTCGGTTTATTAAAATCATTATACTAATAATGACTAATGGCAAAACGAACACGTTAAAAACTTGTGTAAGAATTTGTGCATTAATAGGATTCACGCCTAATACAGGTACGGTTAATCCCATCAAGCAGGCTATACCTGTTAAAACTTTAAACTGCGTAGAACTAAGATCTAATTCTCCTTTTTGGTAATCTGCAATTAATATTGGTGCAATCATTAGTATAGGGAAAATAGAAGACAGACCTGCTGCTAAGGTGCCCATAAAAAAAATAACGATCGCAAATCTACCGGCGATTGGTTCTAAGGTAGAGACCATATCTAATACCTTCGTTACGACCTTTCCCTCTTCAAAGAATGCGCCCATAGCAACTGCCATGATTGCCCCACTAATCATAAAGATCAAAATAGCCGCCCAAAGTGCATCTTTTTGTTGATCCTTCAAATTCTCTATTGTCCAGTTTTTGCCTTGAATAAAAAGTGGTCGAGATAAGAAAGTGGCCGCAGCCATCGTCGTACCTACAAAAGCAGCCACCAACATTCTACCACCTTCCACTTGAGGAATACTCGGTATCATACCCGCAGCTACCGCACTCGGATCAGGCAATACAACAAAAAAGGATAATAGGAATGAGATTCCCATCAATGATACAAAAATGATTAAGACATTTTCAAAGAGCGTATAACTTCCTTTCAGTAGTAAGGTATAAAATATAGCAATGATCGTTACGGCAATAATTAAAATACCCCAATAAGATTGGTCTGCTAAATCAGGAAAAAACAAAACTAAAGTCTCGAAAATAGCATTGGAAGAAATTCCTAAAATACCAATTAGAGAATTCCATTGCCCAAAGGAAATACCAGCTATAATTAATAAACCAATTAGATTTCCAAACTTTAAGTGTTTTTTAAAACTATATAAAGCAGTTTCTCCTGTCACTAAATAGTATCGACCATATGCCTCCATCAGTACCCAAGAAAATAAGCAACTAAAAAATAAAACCCATAGGAGTTGCATTCCATATTGGCTACCTGCTACCACCATTGCCGTCACACTACCTGTTCCGATAGTGTATCCTATGGCGAAAATGCCCGGACCTATACCTTTTAAATATTGGAGTAATTTATTCAATATGTGAATGTTGTCTTTTAAAAAATAGGGATGCTACCTACATAAAAGGTAGCACCCTATTATCTCACTAGTTTATTGTATGAATCGCGTATATCAAGCTTTACTTCTTACTATTAGTAGCCAGCATTTTGGGTAATTACACCCGCACTCGCTAGTACTTCTGAGATTGGTAGTGGAAACAGATAATAATTGCTATTTACTGCTTGACCCATTTCCGCATCAACCGTACCCGTTCTTACCAAATCAAACCATCGCTGACCTTCAAAAGCTAATTCTAATCTTCTTTCGTTAGCAATAGCTTGTCTTACTTCTCCTTGTGAAGAAGCAGTTGAAGCTTCTAATCCTGCTCTTGATCTAATCGTATTTAATTGTGCTAATGCTGCTGAGGTGTTACCATTTTCATTCAATGCTTCTGCATATAACAAAATAGCATCACCTAATCTAAGTTCAATCCAATCGTGATCAGGACCTCCCGTTTGAGGGAATTTTGGAGAAGCCATTAATTCAGTATTGATTGTTACATCTCTTCTTAAATCACCAGGGCTAGCATCAAAAGCAGCTACTAAATCTGGATCTAATGGCATCAAAGACTTAGTATCAAGACCAGCTGACCAAGACCAAAACTCAGAAAAACCATATTCATCAGATATAGAACTTGACACTTGGGTAGCATATATGATTTCTGCATTTAAATCATTGTCTACACCAAAAATGTCTGCAAAATTTTCTTGTAAGCTAATGCCTGCACCCGCAGCACCGTTAACAACAGCAGCAAGCTGAGATTCCGCACTGCTATAGTCTCCTAATTGCATGTACACTTTTCCCAACATTCCTTGAGCAGCCAATTTAGATGCTCTTCCATTGTTTATGTTTGCACTTAATGCCGCTGCTGCATCATTAAAATCAGAAATAACCTGATTATAAACAGAAGCAGCTGGTTGTCTAGCCAAAATAGAATTGTCAGAAGTACTTGGTGTAGCCGTTAAATTTACTGGAACATCACCAAATACACGTACTAGTTTGAAGTAAGCCAATGCTCTTAAAAATTTAGCCTCTCCTACTTCTGTAGCATTGGTAGAATTTTCAATTACATTGTTCGCACTTAAGATAGACTTGTACATACCTGTATAAAAAGGACCAAAAAATTGATCTTCCATATCTACCAAGTCTCCATTGAATCTATCAAAAGATGGATAAGGCTCTTCTTCCATTCGAGCATTGTCCGCTCGGAAATCGCCCATCACCGCCATCGGTGTGACGCCTGAGTGTTGATAAAAATAAGCCGCATTTAAAACGCCCTCATAACTAGTCAGAGAATCTGCACTAGCAATGTTTGTTGGAAATTGATCCAGATCACTGGTACATGCTGTTATCAAAAAGAATGACAGCAATGCTATATATATATTTTTCATTATTTTTTTATTAATTAATTTAGATTAGAGATTAATTCATTGAAGGAGCAGAAAACATAGATGCAAATAGCACTTCCGCTTTCTGCTCAATCATCAAAAGGATCTCAATTCCCCGATTACAAAAGAGCAGTCGGGCTGATCTGTATTACAGAACAATTACTAAAAATTAACATTTAATCCAAAAGTAAAACTTCTAACAATCGGACTTGCACCTACTTGTACACCATATGTTGTTGGGCCTAAATAACCACCGTTCGTGATCTCTACACCTTCTGGATTATAAGAAGTATAATCATCACCCATTAAGTATAACAAGTTAGTTGCTGCAGCATAAATTCTAACAGAACCTAAACCATTTACTTTGCTAATCACATCTGGAGCAAGCGTATACCCGATTGTCAAGTTTCTTAATGCTAAATAAGAAGCATCTTGGATTCCTGAATCTGTTTGTCTTCTATTTCCGATATAGTGTTGTCCATTATGATTTGCAACACCATCTGTACCAAAGTCATCTATTAATCTTCCACTCCATTCAGAACCATAGTACAATGGATCAATGTTATACACTTCTCCACCTTGAGCTCCTTGGAACTGTAAAGAGATGTCTACAGCATTAAAACTCAATTGCGTATTCAAACCCCAATAAAAGTCTGGTGTATTTTGTCCGATTTTAACTAAATCACCACCTTCTTCTACTGTTTTTGTTCTATCAATTACACCATCACCATTTTGATCTACTACATAAGATTCTCCAGTAGCATTATTAGGATGTCTCGTTGGATCTTCCAAATATTGCATCTCAACTGGTCCTGTAGTTTCTAATCCCCACATTTCACCAATTTGTCCACCAACATAATTTCTAAAAATTGGTCCTCTACCAGACTGACCATATTGTGCTTGAGGTAATTCATCTAGTCCACCTAAATCCGTAATTTCTGTATTAACAGTAGATAGATTAGCACTAACATTCCAACGAAGCGCACTTGTATTGACTATTGCTGCTCCTAATTCTAATTCTATTCCTGAACTTGTTACGTCACCAGAGTTAAGCACGATAGAAGTAGTACCTAAGACTTCAGAAACACTTTGATTAATTAAGATGTCTTCAATGTCAGATGTATAGTAATCTACACCTATAGTAAAACGATTCTGAAGGAAACCTAAATTAATACCATAGTTAGTTTCTGTATTAGTCTGCCAAGTTAAATCTGGGTTAGCAATATCTGATGGAATCAAGAATCCATTTCCAAATATAGTTGCTGTCGGATTTAATAAACTCAAAGAACTGTAAGAACCTAAAAAGGCAGTAGTACCTAAAGATCCTCTACTGAATCTTAATTTCAAATCTGTCAAAAAGTCATTATTGTAAAAAGCTTCGTTGTGAACATTCCATCCTAAAGAAACCGCTGGGAATACTTCGTATCTATTATTTCGTCCAAAACGAGAATCTCCATCTCTTCTGACAGATACAGATGCTAAATAACGATTGTCATATGCATAGTTAATTCTTCCAAAAACACTCTGTCTTGAAACAGTTTCATCTCTTTCTGAAACAGATAAATCTGCTGGATCTAATAAAGCAACGTTAGTTGGTTGACCGAAAGGTACGTTTGTTCCATCTAAAGAAATACCATTGATGTAGAAGTTTTGAAATTCAACACCTGCAACAGCAGATAAATCATGCTGACCTATCACTTTCGCATAGTTCAAAGTAGTTTCACTTAAAACAGAATTTCTCTTTACATTCGTTCGATCTAAGTTAGTTTGTGTTGTTCTAGCTCTAGAGTCAAACTCTAATCCTCTCCAGTAAAAATCTTCTGTATCTCTAGAATCAGCACCCAAAACAGTCTTAATATTCAAACCTTCTGTAAGTTCGAATTGTAAGTAAGAACTAACATTACCAAATAGCGTTTTTTGGTAACGATCTGTGTTATCTAACTTTGTTGCAGGCCCTGCATCTCCTGATCCACCAATACCATTATTAGCTCTACCATAGTGCCAATCTTGAGCAGTCATACCTGGCTCTAATGTATAGATACTATTATTAAAAGGTGCATCACCACCTCTATATCCATTATCAAATGGAGACAATCCTAATGCTTGTGCTTCTTGATCCAATTGTTGAACGAATGCAATAGATTCCGCTGTATGATAAACAGGGTGGACACCATAGGCTCTCAACAAATCTCTCATATCATGACCGACCATATCTCTATCACCTACAAAACCATTGATATTTAAACCTGCTTTGAATCTACTTCCTAATTTAGCATCCAAATTCAAACGAGCATTATATCTCTCAAAACCTTGTGTTCTTACAATACCATCCGTGTTTAAGTAACCAACAGAAGCAAAGTAATTTATATCATCCGTACCACCACTGATGCTTAAATCGTGGCTCATGCTGTTACCAGATTGGAACAACCAATCTTCTGGGCTAATGGCTCCTGGTGAATTTTCATAAGCATTTAACCTAAATTCCACAAATGCTGGGTCAACCTGCGAAAGGTTCCAATTACCAGCAGCAATTTCTTGTCTTGCAATTGCCGCCCATTCTGGTCCACTCTTCAATATATTATCTCGGTACTTACTAGAGGTACTTGCATAAGCATTATAACTAATACTCGGCTTGCCACTCTTTCCTTTTTTGGTCGTAACCAAGATTACTCCATTCGCTCCTCTAGAACCATATATAGCAGCAGAAGCAGCATCTTTCAATACCTCCATACTTTGGATATCATTCGGATTAACCGTAGCTAAACTTCCTGAAATTGGATAACCATCGACAACGATTAATGGATTAGAATCTCCTGAGATAGAAGAAGCTGCTCTAATCTGAATCTTAGGATCCGCACCAGGCGCTCCATCTTGATTTTGAATTAAAACACCTGCTAGCTTACCTGCTAAAGCATCATCCACACGAGCAGCTTGAATTGCTGCCACTTCATCACCTCCTACTTGTGCAATGGCACCTGTATTATGTGATTTTTTACGAGTACCGTAACCTACGACGACAACTTCATCTAATTGCGAGATATCCGCACTAAGCGTTAAATTTACAAGTGTCTGATTTCCTACTGTTACTTCAACATCTCTATATCCAGTATAACTAAAAACCAATACATCTGTATCTTCTGCTTCAATAGAAAAATTTCCATCAAAATCAGTGACGGTTCCTCTTGTAGTCCCTTTAACTAGAATGTTTACACCGATAAGTGTTTCCCCATTATCAGCATCTGTAACTTGTCCAGTTATGGTTCTAAATTCTTCGTTAAGTGGAAGTGGATTGTTGGCATACAATGTACTTCCTCTGGTAGAAAGAGTGGAACAAAGCATCAGGATTGTAAATAATCCCATATATTTGATGCAGTTCAACTTTCTGTTCGTTTTTTTCATGACTAGTGAATTAATTAAGTTGAGTTTTTAAATAATGCTCACTTCATGTGAGCTTTTACAATGAACACTTTAAAAGAAAACATAGGACGGCTAGTTGAAGTAATGGCATTACTTCAAAATCGTTTTCTATTCGAATATTTTTTAATAGAAAACTTGTTCCTCTGATTATCTTTTTAAAGTTATTAGTTTAAAGAGTTAGTAGCTTTTGTTGCTAGCTTTTTTTATGTTATAGGTTTATTTTTTTTGCACACTTCTTATTAGGTGAAGCTGCGATACTATATCTGGTGTGATAATCAACATTAAAGATTTCCAGTGAGGTATTACTTCTACAATGTATAAAAAGAAGTAATAAATCTTTTCAAATCAATAATTCCCTTCTATTGAATTGGTTGACCAATTAAGTACAATTCAAAGGTAAAATAAAAAATTGGTTGACCAAATTTTTTTTGGAAAAAAATACTCCTATAATCAAATTATTCTTTTTATAGATCAAAAATGTGCTGTTTAGATGGTATATCGAATAGCTAAAATGCCATTATGGGTACCATTTAAATCCCAAATTTTTTTTTAAATCAGCTTGTTTATGCAAATTTTAAACAAACGCTAAGCATATCAATGACTTATCTCTAAATCGTAATATTTGACTTTTGCAAAACTACCTTCCGCTGTTGTTTGCAGATAATTTCCTGCTTTAAAATAATTCTCAAAAACGCCCCATTTTTCCATATGAATATCATCATAAACTACAGACTCTGAATCATTCAGAATTACCTCTAATCTACCTTCACTGGCTATGACTTCTAGGGTAAATTTATCCGTTCCCACCTTTTGGGAAAAATTATGACCTTCTTGATCTGTCCAGGCATTTGTTTCTAGCATTTCGATTGCTGAAGCGTTTGTATCTTTTAATTTTTTAGTTAACACCCTAATCTGTCCGTCCTTTTGCCAGTAAACTTTCAATACAGGAGGAGCATTGTTGTCATCTTCACCAATAAGGTCTCTTTGTTGATTAGTCAATCGGCCATGGATTTGCATAACCAATGTCCGGTGTGAATCATTACCTGAACGAGAAATATCCGTGACTGCTAAGGTACCTTTCATTCGTCCGCCTTGGACAAAAGTCCAATTTGTATTATTACTACCTGGCACCATTTGTTCTCTTAATTCTGTTCTAGAAAAAGAAGAATTTCTAGTAGATTCACCTGGATAAGTATAAAAGACCAATGCCCCATCTGTGGAATCATTATACATGAATTCCTGTAGTACTTCTATATTGGCATAATCCAAAATTTCTGGTGGGTTTACCTCTGTTGGGTTTCCTATTGGTAAAGTGACTTTCCAATTATTCAAATCAATTTT
>CALJIY010000607.1 GCA_937973945.1 uncultured Saprospiraceae bacterium
GGCGCCTGGTTGCTACGCATCATAATCATATCTTGGATCACAATAAATGGTAATGGATTATCCATATCCGCTTCGCCCACATTTTCGATATCAAAGCGAACGGAATCTCCCTCACAAGAACTCTTTATATTCAAGCTAGCACCAGACCATAATTCGCTGTCTGTATTACACAGGTCTTGAGGAAAGATATTGGCTTCAACACAATGGGTTTGTCCTAATTCCGTGCTTTCACAATCGAGCTTAAGAGATAAAGCAAAACCACTACATTCATTAAATGGAACAGCGCCTATGTCAAATTGAAAATCTCCGTTTCCTAGATTCGTAAAAGGAATTGGGCTAGAAATGATACTTAATTCTGTAGGTAAGTTTAGTACAATATTAACGTCCGCTGCAGCTGCCGTACCTTGATTGCAATATTCCACTCGATAAATATTTTCAAAGCATCTTCTTAAAAAGGCCGTCGATATATCTACTTTCATAGACGGGCAATCTACTATAGCTATCGCAGCAAAAGAAATATTGCTAGGTTCTGCAGCTTCTTCTGTAACAGTAAGCGATTTTTCTGATTCACATAAAGTCCAGTAGCCGTTTTCTGGTAACACAGGTCGAACCGTATAAGTATTGGGCAATAGATACACCCTATATTGTCCATTGGCATCTGTGCGTGTAAAACGACTTCTCTCTCCATCGTGGAATTCAATCATCCAACTGTTTAGTCCTTGTTCATTCTCCTGAAAAGTACAATCCATTTGTGTATCCGAAAAGATACGTCCTTCTACAAGTTGGCCTTCAAATTCCACCATGTTGGTATTGGAACTAAAGATCAACAACTCTCCATTGGCATTTACAAATTCAATGGGGGTCGGGTCTCCATCAAAGTAAATTTCTGTTGGCGTATTCGAAAATACTTCAAATAGTAATGTGATAATTGGCATACCATCGGGTATACTTACAGACGATAGTCCGGTAGCCACCCAGGCAACTGGTAATTTTCCTTCTTCAATTAAGTTCGTATTAAAATTACCAGCGTTTAGCTGTAGGTCTGTAGAATCAAACGCTATTCCTGTAAATGCAAGCACGGATGGGTCCCAGTTAATGGTAAATTGCATGGCGACAATTTCATTAAATTGCTCTGCGGTAACATCAACTTGCAAGAGATTTTCACCGGTGATATTGGTTTGCGTATTCAGAACGACTTCGTTGGTAACCGTCTGGGCATAAAGATGACTTGCAAATCCTAATAGGACTACTAAAAGGAATGGACGGATGGTGCTTAAATGTCGAGTTCGGAAATGGGTACTAAAATGCATGGGTAATTGTTTAAACAATCCAGTATAGAGAACAGAGCGTCGAAACTATTAATATTCTCTAAGCCCTGTTCTACACTGGATATGTTAGGGTTTTAAAACAGTCGGAAAAGATCTTTAACAAGTTTGTTAGAGTAGTTGAGATTTATTCGTTCAATATTTTACCACGGATACATGGATTTAGCAAAATCTAAAATCTGTGAATCTGTGGTAAAAAAATGTCAACTAATACCTGTTTCTATATAGACTTGTCTAATCTTCTTTACAAAAATGAATAAGATTGACAGTTTAAACAAAAACAAAAATCAGCTTTTGTAGTAGAATTTTATTAGATTTACTGGTGTAAAGTATTAATTATCAATATTTTATTAATTTTTCTGTATTTTGAAAAAACAACTTTCCACTATAAAAAGCACCAAATTAATTCAGCTAATAAGCGAATGCACTTCAAAAGAGCAGAAGAAACTGCACCAATTCATTACTTCTCCCTATTTTAATACCCGAAAAGAGGTAGTGGCACTCTATGCATATTTGGTAAAAGCACAGCATGTTAAGAAAAGCAGTCTTACAAAAGAATACCTGCATGAGCTATTATTCCCTAACACCCCTTATAAAGATGAACGCCTGCGTTTAGTGATGAGTCAATTGGTCCAATTAATAGAACAATTTATTATTATCGAAGCGCAGCAAAAAGGTGTCATTCAGCAAAAAACAATACTTAGTAAATACTATAGAAAACGAAAATTAGCTAAACAATTTGAGCAAGTATACAAGGCAGCATGGCAACAACAGGAACAACAGGCCTACAGAAGTGCTGATTTTTATTTGGCCCGTTATCAGCTTCAATTGGAAAATTACCAATTTTCTTCCTTTGCGGAGCGAACTAGTCCTCAAAACTTACAAGCAGTGTCGGATTCTCTAGATACGGCTTTCATTATATTAAAATTAAAAACGGCTTGTTTGGCTGTGTCCCATCAAGTAGTCTTTCAACAAGATTATAAGTTTGGCTTATTGCCACAGATATTAGCATACGTAAAAGCACAAAACTTAACTAAGCTACCTGCCATTGGTGTATACTATCATACCTTCCATGCTTTAAAAGGAGACTCCACTAATGAACATTTTCAGCACTTTAAAGACATCCTCTTTCAATATAAAGAGCAGTTTCCTCAGGAGGAGCTTATGGATTTATATTTGTTGGGGATCAACTGTTGTATTCAAAGGATGAACAAAGGCGATAGCAGTTTTATTCCAGAAGTATTAGCCTTGTACAAACAAGGATTAGCTACCAATGCCTTATTGGATAATGGCACGCTTTCCAGATTTACCTATCAAAATATTGTGTCCGTAGGTTTGATGACCAAAGAGTATGACTGGACCAGAGATTTTATCAATTCCTATCAAA
>CALJIY010000608.1 GCA_937973945.1 uncultured Saprospiraceae bacterium
TTTGAAAAATCGATTAATGTTTGCCCACCACTACTATAACCAAATCCGTAATCTATTCCTATAGAGACTTGGTTATTCCACAGTTCAAATAAGCTACCAATTGACATATGATAGATAGAAGGAGTAGAGGCTAGAAATTCAAATTCACTAAAGCCTTCCACCTTTTCACGCGGGTTGAAATCAGTACGAAAACCTAGTATTAGTGTAGAAGCATCTCTCATTTTTTTCTGCAAACCTATCGCAAAATTGAAAATTTCTTTATTCCCTGTACGAACGTTGGTCTCTTGCGGGAAGGTCCCTGTTGCAAGTCCGTTGAAGGGATCATTACTGGTTTCAATGATGTTATAAGCTTTTATATTTCTAAAATATTCTGCAGATATAGAAAAACGCCATTGTCCATAATTGAAGTCGATGCCATAGCCAATAGATAAGGGCGTTTTATAATTTTCTAATGTGGTAGCATTCAAATTAGATCGTACAAATACGGAGTTGGGACTTACTTTTTGTAAGTCATCCAAATCATAAGAGGCTCTTTTATAGACATATCCATAGGTTGGGGTGGTGATTGTCAATCCAATGATGACATCGTTTTCAGGCTTCCAGGACAGGCCTAATTTTGTCAGAAAACCGCCACTTGCATTAAAGGAGTATTTTAAATGAGATCTAGCACCATATAATAAATGCGTGGGTAAGTTTTTAGGAACAATTTCTTTTTGTATCGTTAAATCTGTGGACTGACTATGCATCACAATAAATTGAGAGGCGCCAACAGATAAAGTGGAGGTCAATTTATAAGATAGACCAAATCCTAACCAACGCTCTGTTAATTTTTTTTGAAAATCCAAATTACCAATAAAAAGTTGCTGATCATTATTGGCGACTACGCCCACCTCCCTTCCTCGATAATTTAAGTTAGATTTGAATCTAGTAAAGGTAGTTGCGCCTCCCTTAAAGCGTTTATTATTAAAAAGAGGAAACCCAACGGCAGCAAAGCCTGGCGAGAATCCAATATGATCATCAGAGACCCTTGTTCCTTTCCCTAAAAAATCTTCCGTTGTTAATTTTGAGTAGGTAGGTGTTAAAAAGGAAAGGGATAAACCGAATTTTTCTCCTCGCCCCATGGCGCCTGGATTATAAAAAATAGCCGTTTCGTCTTCCGTAGAAGCAATCACGGCACCATTCAATAATAAGCCTTTTGCACCATATTGATGCGTCCAATAATGTGCATCAATTTGGGTATAGGCCAGCAAGGAGAAATGGAATATACTATAATAGAGGAATAGTAGTTTTTTTGTTTTCATATAAATAGACTGCTTAAGAAGGAGCTAAACTACTGACATTGAATTAGAACAGAGAGCAGAGAAGCGAGAATAGAGACTTAATACGTTTGCAAGCAATGAAAAGTGGTCATTTTTTAAACGTAATCTGTCTCTATTCTTTGCTCTCGCTTCTCTACTCTTTACAATGTCTAATAGTATAAGAAGGAGCTTCTCTATGCTCTGGGCTACTTGACCGCTAAGCTAGTTCAATATTTATTAATTTCTAAATTATTTTGTACGTATAGATGGAGTAAGCAGATTTATGCCCTAAAAGCGACAAGATAAGTAAGAGAGTAGAATAAAATTAATCACTTATCTTTGATTTAGGAATGAAAAAAGACTAATCCAATCTTGTACTATGTATTATTCTTTCATTCCATAAAAGTTTGAATTTCGAAGTTGTTTAAACATAAATGATTATGAAAAGAATACTATTTTTTTCTGTTTTGATACTAATTGGATGCACTAGCTATGCACAAAGTCCAAATGATCCCTCTAATTTAATTATGCGCTTGTTAGGAGACACCCCAATAGAAGAAGATCTTCAAGAGTTATGCGATGTATATGGTGGGCGAGTGACAGGTACGGCGGTTAATCTGGGATCTGTAGAATGGGGAATCAAAAAATTTGAAGCCGCAGGCGTAGCTGTAAATAAAGAAGTATTTAACATTTCTTCTTTATGGATAGATCATGCAACCATAGCTAAAGTTTCAGGCACTACGAATTTTACACCTAAAGTGGTTGCTAAGTACTATTCTAAACCAACGCCTAATAATGGCTTGAAATTACCTATAGTCGATGTTGGGTATGGAACAGAAGCAGATTTTGCTAGACTTGGAGATAAAGTAAAAGGTGCTTTTATCTTGGTAGAAGCAGATTTGTGTTTAGATGTTGATGGCTTGTTCGAGGAATATAGTAATGCCGCTATGATAGATGCTCGAGCAGCTGAAGCAGGGGCTATAGGAGTACTAAATATGGCCTCTAGACCTAAGAAACTACTTTATCGATTTATTGCTTCTGAAGGGGCGGACCATGGCTTAGTGAATTTGGTGATGGCAAGAGAAGATGCCAAACGCTGTCAACGTATCCTAAGAAATGGAGGGGCCTTAGATTTTGAAGTAAAATTAGATGTCTCTAATGAGAAAGAAAGTGCTAGTTATAATGTCATTGCAGAAATAAAAGGTAGTGAACGACCTGAAGAAATAATCATTATTGGTGCGCACTTGGATTCTTGGGGACTCGGTACAGGAGCAAACGATAATGGCTGTAATGTCGCTATGATGATAGATATCGCTCGTCAAATGAAAAGCTTGAACATTCAACCCAAAAGAACGATCCGTTTTGCCTTATGGAATGGAGAAGAGCAGGGATATTTTGGTTCTTGGGGATATATAAAAAGCCATCAAAATGAATTAGATAAGCATATCATGACGATGTCTGTAGATATAGGTAGTGGAGCGATTAATGGTTTTTTTACGAATGGTCGACCAGAAATGGCTGCCATTACTAAGGAACTAATGAAACCAGTAAGTGGATTAGGAGCAAAATCAATTTTAGATGTTCCAATTGTTGGAACCGATAATTTTGATTTTATGTTAGAAGGGGTTGGGAATTTAGTGGCGAGTCATAAACCCTTTAATTATGGATTAAATTATCATGCTGCTTCAGATACCTATGATAAAGTTGATGTAGAGGCTTTGAAAGTAAATTCGGCAATTGTGGCAGCAGTTACCCTAGGTTTCGCTAATCTACCTGCGGAAAAAGTAACTTGGAAACGTCAAAGCCATACAGAGGTATCGGATCTTATAAAGCAATTTAATTTAGAATTTTCTATGCGGATGTTTGGCGTGTGGAAGGATTGGGAATCAGGAAAGAGAGGGAGAAAATGATTGAGGTCAATAAAAGCAAGGCAAATTTCTTAGAAGAACATATTATTGTTTTTTAAATGTTAAAATTATTATAAGAATCTGGCTCCTTCTTGAATCCTGTGTTAATTTGTGTTAACTTGCGTATACAGTAGATTGGCTCAATCTACTAATTGTAGAGTCCCTCCTGCGGATTTCTTTATACAATTATCAGAGGCAACATCATCCTAATTTTTAGTCTTAATTTAGTAAGGTATATGCTTGGACTTAAAGTCCACTAATGCCTTATATTTGAAATTACCATCTGTTAACCCTGTTTGCCTATGCGTTTAGTTTTACTATTATCTGTTTTCCTATTTTTTACATTGACACTTCAAGGGCAAACTTTGACCGCCAAAGGCATTCCTGCAAGGTCTTCTATAAAGAAGGAGTTAAAGGTTTTCCCCAACCCAGCCACGAATTTTATTCAACTACAAGGATCTAGTAAAGTTGGAGCTATTATTATATACAATCTTGTTGGCAGGAAAATTAAAAACTTTACGCCTGTAAAAGATAAAACCTACCAAATAACAGACTTACCCAAAGGCATGTATTTGATTCAATTGTTGGATTTTAGTGGTAAAGTATTGTCCACTCAGCGATTGAGTAAAAAATAACAACTTCCATTAAATTTTTTCAAAAAAAAGAAGCCCTTACGAAAGGTAAGAACTTCTAAAGTATAATGGTTATAATACGAAGTCTTATTAGGGGGAGGTTCATCAAATATATCTTCTGTCAGATGGATAGTCGCCTGACAATAGTGGATTTACGGTATAATTTTTTTTTGATAGGAAAGAAAGGTAATTATTATAAGTGGAGCTTATATAGAAGTGATGTACTACAAAGATACTAGTTTTTATTTATGTATGACTAGCGTATGCAAGACTTTAAGTTTGAAAGGAAGAAACTATAAACTATCTGATAAAATAGAGGGCTTGACAGCATCGCTGTCAAGCCCTCTATGCGTTTTTAGAACAATAGTGGTTTGAATCCAAGTACTACCTGCCAAATGATAACAAATAATCCTAAAAAAATATTGAGTCGCTTTCTGACTACAAATTTCACTAAGCTTTTATCTAATCTAAAGCCCATCTTTGTTAGTAAGAAGTGATAAAAAGTATTGTTATTCTCTTCTTTCAATGCATGACCTTCGTTCATGATGCACTTATTGAGCAATTTGTATTGTAATTGTACCATACAATACGCAAAAATCATAAGTGGCCACCAAAATAGAAATGGGCCAATCCAAGCTAGTGAGGTAACAAATAAATGAGCCCAAAACATGCCATTTATTGTACTTGGAGTAATTTCTGAGTGTACCGTATCCGACTTCATGTATATCTTTTAATCTGTTAGGGTTTTGTAGGGGCTTAATTATGCGATAATTCTGTATAATAGGATATGTGGCAAAGTAAATAAAACCCTAAGAAAAATTTTAATTTATTATAATATTTCTTTAAAATCATTCCAAAAAGGATCAATTGGAGGGGCAGCTTTTAGTAAAATAGGTTTTTTGGTAATGGGGTCGGTAAATTGTAATTGCCAGGCGTGCAAGGCAATTGCTCTTTTATAATAAGCCGCTTTACTACCATATTTTTCATCTCCAACAATTGAACAGCCAATACTGGCCAGTTGTGCCCTTATTTGATGGTATTTTCCTGTTAATAGGGCAATTTTTATCAAATGATAGCCCATATCAGAAGATTGAACATACTCATATCGAAGCCGACAAGCTTTGGTTTTTGCTTGTGGACTATCAAATAAAACAGCCTTTCTTTTGTCTTTATCTTGCAGGAGATGATGTTCTAATAAAGCATTAGGTAATGCCGGGACGCTGTCAGATAGGGCGAGATAAGTCTTTTGTATTTGTCGTTCTCTAAATATTTCGTTGAGTAATAGCAAAATACTTTTCTTTTTTGCTATTAAAATAACCCCCGAAGTGACCCTGTCCAATCGATGAACCATGCCTACGTAAGGCTTTTTCTTTGTTTTTGATAGATAATCATAAATAGTGGATTGGACTGTAGGGCTGCCTCCTTTCGTGCCTTCTACTGCCATATCTGAGCCTTTATTGACGGCTAGCCAATCGTTCGTTTCCTGTATAATAGGTGGGTGCATAGAGCGTGAAGCTTAATTGAGGTTGGAGAGGTAGCGCTTTTTCTTGTAGAAAAAATATGCTGCTATTGTTTGAAAACGAATCAAGTCTCGCTTCCCCGCCCGACTGCCGTCAGGCGGGCGGGTCTGCTCTCTATTCTCTAATCTAATAGAATTAATGGGCAAAATCCATCTCATAGTCTCCTTTAATCCGTTCAATAGGCGGATTAAAGTAGCCATATTTGATATGAGGAAACTCTTCTTTAATCAAAGTCATCAATTGTTTGACGCCTAGACAATCGCCTATTTCTTCTAAACCAATTTTTTCTAAATACCAATCTGGATCTATATTAAAATTCCGCCATTGGATCATTTTTAATCCAGTGTCTTTTATTAGTTGACGTAAGGCTTCATATTCAGCAACACTATCCGTTACCCCAGGAAAAACAAAGTAATTAATACTCGTCCAGCCTCCATGTCGATTGACGACCTTCAAGCTTTCCACAATATCCTCAAATTGATAATTGTTAGGCATGTAATAGGGATCATACAACGCTTTTTGAGCCGAGTTGGTACTCACTCTAATACTGTTTAAACCTGCTTGACACAAGGCTTCTACGGCCTTAGGCATACTGCCATTTGTATTAATGTTGATGCTCCCTTTATCGGTGAATTTTCGGATTTGTGTGATGGCTTCTTTGATGGTTTCCCACATTAATAAAGGCTCTCCTTCACAACCTTGTCCAAAACTAATAATAGGGTAGGGCGCATTCATTAGATGCGGGACCGTATATTCCACGATTTCTCCAGCAGTAGGCTTGAAATTTAAACGATCATGGCTAGATATAATAGATTCTTCCTCTGGTTGGAAAGAAATACAACCCAAGCAATTGGAATTACACGCAGGAGAACTCGGAATTGGACATTCCCATCGACCCATAAAGTAATTCCTAGCTGCAGGACATTCATATCTTGCTGCACAATTATTAGCCAAGTGGGCCACCAATCTATTATTTGGAAACTGTTCTAGTTGGCTAGTCAAACCTTTTTCTACTTTAGTATCATCATAGCCTGCGGCTTCTTGTCGAATATCCGACTCAATTCTAAGCGCAGATACATAAAATTTATCATTTTGCCATGCAGCAGCCGTATAGCAGAACAAAGGCAAGGTCTCTGCATTTTCTTCATTCACATAAGATGCCATATACAAACCCGTATAAGCGGGCGGGATAAATGCCGCAACAGCCCAGCCTTTTTCACAAACTCTTACCGCACCAGTACGCACATCAATACCAATTCCTTTTCTACCGGGTAATTCATATAAATTTCCACCTTCAGGCAACTCAATCCAATCTTCTAGCGGCACTTCTTGCCCGAAATGCCCGCTTCTGCCACAAGCATATAGGGACAAATCTTCGAAAATATTGCCATTGCCATCTGAGTACAATAAAAATGGAGAAGTGGTCATTTATTTACTATTATTTTTTCATTACGAGGTCGAATAGACTTCAATTTGAGCTACCTAAAAAGGTCTGTAAAGTTAGGGATTATTTATTGTAATGTTGTAAATATTCTAAGTAAGTGTCAATCAATGCTTATAAGGAAAACAATGCTAGAAAAATTCATTTTATAAATCTTAAGTAGTTGATTATCAGTTAAAAAGAGATGTTAAGATATTAGTGTAAATTTGAATGTTCCCTTAAAAATTATAACAAATGTTACTTAATAACAAAAAATAGTCTTAACATTGACGTAATTTTCAAACTCAACTAAAACATTTTTAAAAATGGGTGGATTTAAGGACTTTATCATGAAGGGCAATGTGCTCGATTTAGCGGTCGGTGTTATTATGGCCGGCGCATTCGGTGCAATCGTTTCTTCTTTCACCAATGATGTAATCATGCCTCCAATTGGTACTTTATTAGGTGGCGTTAATTTTTCTGACTTAGGCTATGTACTGCAACCTGCAGAATTAGCTGCTGATGGTAGTGTAGCTAAAGAGGCAGTAAAGATTGGCTGGGGTAACTTCATTCAGAAGGTATTGGACTTTTTAATTATTGCTTTCGTTATCTTCCAAGTGGTTAAAGCTTACGATAGAGCAACCAAGAAAGTAGAAGAAGTGGCAGGTCCAACTCAAGAAGAATTATTAACAGAAATTAGAGATTCTTTAAGAAATCCTTAAGATCTAATATAATTTTTCATAAAAAAGCTCAATTCAATTTAGATTGGATTGGGCTTTTTGTTTTTTTGTAGAAAATTTATACAACTTCAGTTTACTAACCCGATCAATTTGAAAAAAAGCAAACTAACACCATTTTGGAGATTATCAGGTGCACATCTGAATGGTATTTCTTACCTTTTAGGGACGATGCATGTGAAACCCTCCCGAAAGGAGCGGAACTGGCAGGAACTATATACAGGCTATATGGATCTTTGCAAGGTGTTTGCTACAGAGTTTCCTTTAGATAAAGTAGATGGGGCTTTATTAAGCGAATCCTCTTTACTAAAGAATGAGCAGCTCCTCTCCAATCTTCTATCGACCTCTCAACATCATAAGTTAGAAAAAAAATTACAAAAATCTTTGGGGCTTCCTTTACGTTCTTTATTAAGAATGAAGCCAATAATGATTGTAAATTTGATTAATGAACGAATACTAGCGGATTGTAATCCCATATCAATGGATACTAGTTTATGGCAAGTGGCAGAAGAGAAAGGTAAAATTTTGAAAGGAATAGAGACTTTTGAGGAGCAATTACAACTATTAGAACGTATTCCGATCAAATATCAGTTAAAAAATCTATTATCTATTGTGAAAGATCTAGGTAAATACAAACGACAGTTGCTACATTTAGCAGCTTTATACGATGCAGGCGATATCCAGAAATTATATAAAATCTCTAAAAAGGGACTTGGTCCAATTCGAAAATTTATGCTAAAAGATAGAAATGAGGTCATGGCGAATAGAATTATTGACTTAGCTACAGAACAATCCTTATTTTGCGCAATTGGCGCAGGGCATTTAGCTGGGAAAAATGGGGTATTGCGTCTTTTAAAACAACAAGGAATTACAGTAAAACCAATTAATGTCTAATACTTCAGCAAACATATCAAGACGTAGAAGTTGTTTAAAAATGTTCTTCAGTCCCAAAAAACATATTGCAAGAACCTGAAAAAGACTTTTTTAAGCTCCGTAGCGCTACTATGCAGCTAAAAAAAGTAATTCTCAGAACCTTACACTATGATTTTTGAACTCTAAATTACATTCTTAAACAACTTCATAATAAAATAAATTCAAATGTATAAAATATTAATTTTCTTCTTAATGTGCTGTGTTAGTTACAGCACTAGTGTAGCACAAGCAGATAGATGGCAGCAAAGAGCGATGTATGAAATGGATATTGATTTTGATGATACGCGCCATCAGTTTGAAGGTAAGCAGCGCTTAATTTATATCAATAATTCTCCAGATGAATTAACAAAAGTGTTCTACCATCTTTATTACAATGCTTTTCAGCCTGGAAGTATGATGGATGTTCGTTCTAGAACGATTGAAGATCCAGATCGACGAGTAGGTAGTAGAATCTATAACTTAGATGTCCATGAAATGGGCTTTACGCAAGTAAAGTCCCTTACACAAAATGGGGTTCCTTTAGAATTTGAAGAGTCTGGAACAATACTCGAAGTAACACTAAAGCAACCAATTGCACCAAATGGTATTGCTATTTTCGATATGGAATTTCTATCTCAAGTACCACTTCAAATACGTCGTACGGGAAGAGATAATGCAGAAGGGATCGCGTATTCCATGTCCCAATGGTATCCTAAAATGTGTGAATATGACTATCAAGGATGGCATGCGAATCCGTATGTTGGAAGAGAATTTCACGGGATATGGGGAGATTTTAATGTAAAAATTACGATTGATAAAAAGTATGTAGTAGGCGGTACGGGATATTTACAAAATCCAGATGAAATTGGAAAAGGCTATGAAACGGCTGGAAGTGGGGTGACCCCTTCCATGGGCGACAAATTGACTTGGCACTTTGTAGCACCGAATGTACATGACTTTGTATGGGCGGCGGATCAAGATTATAAGCATACGTCCCGCCAAGCAAAAGATGGCCCAATGATGCATTTCTTTTATCAAGAGAATGAGAAAACTAAAGATAACTGGGAAGCATTGCCAAAAATCATGGATAAGGCATTCACGTTTATCAATAAAAACTATGGAAAATATCCATACGAACAATATTCTTTCATCCAAGCTGGTGATGGTGGGATGGAATACCCAATGGCGACTTTGATCACTGGAGAACGAACTTTAGGTAGTTTAGTGGGGGTATCTGTACACGAATTAATGCATTCTTGGTACCAGATGATCTTGGGGACGAATGAAAGTTTATACCCTTGGATGGATGAAGGCTTTACGAGTTATGCAAGTTCAGAAGTCATGGATCATTTGCGGGCCACTAGAACGATACCTGGGGATAAAGCAGAGAATCCACAGTCTGGTAATTATGGAGGCTACTTTGCCTTGGCGATGTCAGGAAAAGAGGAACCGATGACCACCCATTCTGATCATTACAATAGTAATTTTGCTTATGGTCGTGCGGCGTACTC
>CALJIY010000609.1 GCA_937973945.1 uncultured Saprospiraceae bacterium
AACATCATGACCTTTGGCTTTCAGGTCTCGTACCATTTGCGACATTTTCAAAGTCGCTGACTCTTCCATGTTCTTAATCCGATCAGAAATAATCATTTTAATCATTTTAATGATAAGTGGCTAAAATTCAATGATTTGCAACTAGTGCGCCCATTTCTTTTTAATCAACTTCTAAGTAAGTTAAATTACATAACAAAGCCATTAATACAGTTATATCAACATAATGGACTGTATTAATGGCTAATAATTGGAATATTTGGTTGGTAGTCTCAACATATTGTGAGTTAGAATTATAACTAACACTATATGTAAAAGATTCCGCAAAACTACTTTATTTTTTTTCCTTCGGAATGATTCATTAATAAATTTATTATTTTTTTTCTTATGGTGCTCATATTCCACCAAAACAAAATCTGTAACGAAACTATCTTTCTAAATAACTTCTAAGATAAATAAAAGGAAAATCACATAGATTATAAAAATATTATATATTGCTTTTATTCTAAACATTAAAAATTTAAACCAGTGAAGAATCATAAGTACTTATACTACAAGCTAATTTTCTCAATACTCCTACTTGTTTTTGGTCTTTTTACAACGAAAGGGCAGATCACTGCTACCGCGGATGAAGTTTGCACAGCAGGAAGTGCAATAACTGGTACGTCGCCAAATGGAGCAGTTCCAAAGGCACTGAAAGGAAATTGTACAAACTATGATATTTCGCGGGTGGCCGGATTAGGAGATTCAAATGAAGGAAGTCAAGACGGTCCTGCATTACAATCTTCGTTTAGTTTTCCAGCTGGATTAGATGTAGATGCCCAAGGTAATATTTATGTCGCTGATGGGAACAATCATATTATTCGGAAAATTACGACTCAAGGTGTTGTTTCTACTTTAGCTGGAAAAACAGGAGTGAAAGGTTATAGGGATGGAGTAGGCAATGACGCTTTATTCAATAGACCAAGAGACGTTTCAGTGGATCTCACTGGTAATGTTTATGTAACTGATGCCTCGAATAATGTTATCCGAAAAATTACTCCTTCTGGTATGGTAAGTACCTATGCAGGCGGTGGTCGTGGGGATGGCGTAGGTACAGAAGCTGGATTTAACCTTCCATTTGGAATTGATATAGATGTGCAAGGGAATCTATATGTTGCAGGTATAAATAAAGTAAGGAAAATTGATACACAACAGCGAGTAACTACTTTAGCGACTTTTCCAACTATGTCCGAATTGTATTTTTTGTCTGATTTGGTCATTGCGCCATCAGGTATCATTTATGTTGCGAATAATAATGGGCATACGATTCATCAAATAGGAGTTGACGGTACCACTTCTTTATTAGCAGGACAGCTTGGCGTAAAGGGAGAGGAAGATGGAGTGGGGTCTGCTGCTACGATCGAAATTCCTGCTGGATTAGAAATTGATAATTGTGGGGATTTATATGTAGGGCAAGGTCTTAAGATACGAAAAATAACGCCAGAGGGAGTAGTAACTACGCTTGGTGAATTTTTCAGGAACGGAGTATCTGTTTTTTATGGTATAACCATTGACCGGGCCGGGAATTTTTTAGTGTCAGATTGGTACTTAAATTCCATATATAGAATAGGTAATTGCACCATTGATGGGGATAATGATGGCTATATAGAATCATTAGACTGTGATGATAATAATGTGTCAATCAATCCAGGCGCAATCGAAGTAGCCAATACAGGTTTTGATGAAAATTGCGATGGTATTTCTCTGATTATAGACAACGACAATGACGGCTATAATTCCAGTATAGATTGCGATGATAATAATGCTAATATCAATGCAGGGGCTACAGAAATTCCCAACAATGGAATAGATGAAGATTGTAATGGTTCGGATTTAGTACAAGTGACTGACAATGATAATGATGGGTATGCTATCGAAGTGGATTGCAATGACAACAATCCCGCCATTAACCCAGGCGCCTCAGAAGTAGCGAACAGTGGCTTTGATGAAAACTGCGACGGCATTTCATTAATTATAGACAATGATAATGATGGCTACAATTCAAGTATAGACTGTGATGATAATAATGCCAGTATCAATGCAGGGGCTACAGAAATACCAGACAATGGTATAGATGAAGATTGTAACGGAAGTGATTTAATTGCTAAAGTAGATAATGATGACGATGGCTATACCAATGACGTAGATTGCAATGACAGCAACGCAGCCATTAACCCAGGCGCAGCAGAAATAGCAAATAGTGGCTTTGATGAAAACTGTGATGGTATTTCCTTAATCATAGATAACGATAATGATGGTTTTAATTCAAGTATAGATTGTGATGATAATAACGCAAGCATAAATGCAGGCGCAGCGGAGATAGCTAACAATGGCGTAGATGAAGATTGTAATGGATCAGACTTAGTAACCGTATTGGATAGTGACAACGATGGCTATACCAATGATGTAGATTGTAACGATGGCAATCCAGCTATTAACCCAGGCGCACAAGAAATAGCGAACAGTGGATTTGATGAAAACTGCGATGGCATATCTCTAATAATAGACAATGATAATGATGGTTATAATTCCAGTATAGACTGCGATGATAATAATGCTGGTATCAATGCAGGCGCAGCCGAGATCGCGAACAATGGGATAGACGAAAATTGTGATGGTGTTGACCTAGTGACGGTAATGGATAATGATAATGACGGCTTCACCAATGATGTAGATTGTAATGACGGCAATGCTGCGATTAACCCAGGCGCAGTAGAAATAGCTAATAGTGGCTTTGATGAAAACTGCGATGGTATCTCTCTTATCATTGATAACGATAATGACGGCTATAATTCCAGCATAGACTGCGATGATAACAATCCAAATATCAATGGACGAGCAGAAGAAATACCCAATAATGGAATTGATGAAAATTGTGATGGGGAAGACTTGACGCAAGTCATTGATGAAGACGGGGATGGTTTTACGACGGTGGTAGATTGTAATGATAATGACCCGAATATCAATCCGCTTGCGGTAGAAATACCTAACAATCAAATTGATGAAGATTGTGATGGTATCGCTTTATTCATTGACGAAGACCAAGATGGTTACCATACAGATATAGATTGCGATGATACTAATCCGACAGTACACAATGATGCAATCGAAATCCCTAATAATGGCATAGACGAAGATTGTGATGGAGAAGATTTGATTGAAGTCATTGATAATGATGGAGATGGTTTTACAACTGTATTAGATTGTAATGATGATGATCCGAATATCAATCCCTTAGCAGAAGAAATACCAGGCAATGGAATTGATGAAAACTGCGATGGAGAATTTACGACAAGTACTTTTGAAGAGGAATTTGCTAAGACATTCAAATTATTTCCAAACCCATCAAATGGTACCCTTTATTTAGCAGACAATGAATATGTAGAACGTACTTTCAAAATCGAAATAAAAGATTATTTAGGAAAGACCTTATCTCAGCAATGGATGCATAAAAATGAAATCATGCCTATTGATATCAGTCAGATGAATACTGGATTGTTATTGATTAGTATACATACAGAATATGGTGTTTTGAATAATCGAGTGGTATTGGTGAGATAGCATGACAATCAATTTTACCACGAATTCACTAATTTAAATAAGGTGTTTCTATTAGTGAATTCGTGGTAATCGATTTATAGTCATATCTTAAAAAAAATAATTACAACTTCTATAATTTTAACAAAGACGAAGTAAATTAGTGGTAAAAAAATTGTCCTAAAAAAATTATCAATATTATTCCTATTTATTCCAAAAAGCTTATTGGGTGTCAAGTATCGCTCCTTTTGACTACCTCATAAAAATTATTGAATAATAATCCTTTCCGTATAAACCCCTGTCTTAGAATAAATCTGTATAAAATAAACCCCACTTTCAGGAGTCAGAATATTTATTGAAAGCCTAGAATAGGTACCTGCTGTATCTATTGTTAAAGTCTGTATAATAGCACCATGTACATCGATCACTTTAATCAATTCTGGCGTATCTGCTACAGCTGAAAAGTCCATATAAAACTGTCCATTGTTAGGATTAGGATATACTGTATATGAAGGCTGTACTTTTCTAGCAGAGGTGGGAATTAGGGTATTTGATGGAACATTTTGGATGTTCCCATTCTGGCAAACCCAAGTGTCTTCAATAATTTCTAAATTATATAAATCGGTACAAGAGTAGTTTGGCTGATTGGTGCAATATAAGTTCCCATCTTCCCTATAAAGTTGGGTGCCAGCTGTAGTTTCTACTAATAGAAACTTAAAAGCTCCCTGCTGATAAACGGTTACCTTAGTCTCACTACAGCTTAATGGATCGATAATTCCCGTTAACCAAGGATACATGGAGACAAATGCTAAATCAGTAGCATTATCTGTACAAGACCAGCTAGCAATTTCTTTATCAATACGATAAAAATCTGTGCAATTGTAGTTGACAGAATTAGTGCAATATATCACTCCGTCTGCATTATATAGGACTGTATTCCCTTCCTCTTCAATCAGTATATATTCATAACCACCCGATTCATAAATTAATAGATTCGCTGTACAATTAATCGGATTTATAATATCATTTAACCAAGAGTAGGTATGGAATATTTCTAAGGTATTTGAATTAGGAGTTGTAGTTGTTTCATCAATTTTACAAGACTGGGTAGTTACCAAATCTGTCAATCCATATACATCTAAACAATTATAATTAGCTGCATTAGTACAATATAATTGTCCTTGTTCATTATATAACTTAGAACCACTTGGAGAAGTGATAAAAAAGTAAGTATAAATCCCGCTTTTATAGACCGCCACACTTTCTTCATCACAATTCTCAAATAGATTAGTTAATATGGGGTAGCTGGTAAATATATTATCTGTTTCTGTTTCTGTTTCTGTTTCTGTTTCTGTTTCTGTTTCTGTTTCTGTTTCTGTTTCATTATCCATACCCGTCATAATAGTTCCGGCACAATTACAATTGCCATCTTCCACATCATTCTGAGTGGCAGGATTATTATCATTGCAGGGGGTGTTGGCTACTGGACAGGGTGTTCCGGCACAATTACAATTGCCATCTTCCACATCATTCTGAGTGGTAGGATTATTATCATTGCAGGAGGTGTTGGCTGCTGGACAAGGTGTTCCAGCACAGTTACAGTTGCCATCTTCTACATCATTTTGAGTGGCAGGATTATTATCATTGCATGAGGTATTGGCTACTGGGCATGGCGTTCCAGCACAGTTACAATTGCCATCTTCCACATCATTCTGAGTGGCAGGATTATTATCATTACAAGAAGTGCCTAAAGGAGGGCAAGTGATGATAAGTGTTCCAGCACAGTTGCAATTGCCATCTTCTATATCATTCTCTGTTTCAGGATTATTGTCATTGCAGGCAGTTCCTGAAGGAGGACAAGAAATAGTCAAAGTGCCTTTACAATTACAATTGCCATCTTCTACATCGTTGATGGTATTAGGATCGCCATCATCGCATGCAGTTTCTGGCGCAGGACATAAAGTGCCTCGACAATTACAGTTGCCGTCTTCTATATCATTTTCCGTGATGCTTAAGCCATCATCACAAGCAGTGCCAAAAGCAGGGCATGGAGTCCCGATACAATTACAATTATCATCATACTGATCTTCTTTTGTGGAAGCCTGACCATCATTACAAACTGTGCCAGCTGGTGGGCAAAGCTCCCCGATACAATTACAATTCCCATCCTCTGCATCATTGATCGTATTGGGATTTCTATCATCGCAAGTTGCACCTGCTGGTAAGCAAGGTCCTGTATTCAATAAGGATGCTCTTGGGCCATTTAAAGCCGCAAGCATTCTCATCTTTTGCCCCTGAGTAAACATGGTCAAACATTCATCATCCGAATAATCCATGAAATTATTGAAGTTAATCCCATTTCCGGTCGTTGTGCAGAAATCGTATTTTGGATAGGATGGACAATCAAAGCTAGATTCATTTTGGTTAGGCGTATCTGTAACAAAATCGTCATCATCACAGCCACCATCTATTCCCCATAGATGCTCTAAATTAAAGTAGTGCCCCATTTCATGAGTAGCTGTTCTACCTAAATGATTGGGCATATTATCAGCAGCGGTGCCAGTAGTGCCAAAGTATTGGTGGCCTATGACGAGCCCATCATCTTGGTCGGCAGTGCCTGGTGGAGTCGCAAATCCTAAAAACGCTGTTCCAATATTACAAACCCATATATTGATGTATCGTTTATTATCCCAAGCAGCTATACCTCCTGTACTTTCGGAATACCAATTGTCTGTTGCTCCAATTTCCTCAACCGTTGTTTGTGTCCTGGTGATGCCATTTGTTGGATTCCCAAAAGGGTCCGTCGTAGCCAATCTAAATTCGATTTCTATATCAGCCGCTATGTTTTGAAAGGGTAGTGGGGTTTGATCTTTTAAGTCGTCATTTTGTTTTCTAAAATCTTTATTTAAAACAGCTATCTGCGAAAGGATTTGTTCCTCGCTTATATTTTCTTCGGGTTCTTTCCATAGCACATGGACCACTACATCTAAGGTGACCACCTGTTTAGATCTAGCGCCATTGTTCGTATTATTCCGAATCCAATTTTCACTTTGTTGGTTCAGCCGTTCTATTTGTTGCAAGATATTTGGCGACTGCTGGATATGTTGCTGTCTGATAATGTTTGTTTTGCACTTTTGAGCGGCAGTATAGGTGGGTAAGGATAGGCTTACGAAGATCAGTAGCAGTACTTGGAGACAAATTTTCATGGTCTGGATATTTATAATTTCTGTTCAAGTAATCGAACAACTTCAAACTAATGAATATTGATTTTATAAATGTAATAAAAAAATCAATTTCTACAAATTATAGCGACTAGTAGAAAGGTTTTACTTTAATTTTTTACAAAAATAATGAACATCAGTCTCGAAGGAATCATTTTGATAAGCACTATACAACTGTGTTATTAGATGACTGACATTTTAAAAATGCCTGTCATCTGGTTCTCCAGTATATTACGTATTACAAAAACGACTTTTCGTTCTCTCTAATTATAGGAACAAGTCTATTAAAGTAAAGGAGAGATTCCTATATTTCTGTATCAGATGGTTTTTCTAAGACGTCCTCGGTTGGAATAGCTTCTACATTTTCAAGGATCACTTCTTCTTCCTCTTCTTCTTGAATTCGCTTTTTCAAATCTCTATTTACAGCAATACTGGCATTTAGTTCAAAACCTATTAACAAAATAAAGGCATTCAATTGTATCCATATCATAATAACGATTATTGCACCAATTGAACCATAGAATTTATTATAGGCGCCAAAATTATCTACATAAAATGAAAAGAGTACGGAAGTCAGGATTGATAAAATGCAGGATAGGGTAGTGCCGGTAGTAAAATAGGGCAACTTTCTGTACATAGAACTGCCGTATCTATAAATGATGGCGATGCTTGAATAAAATAGCCCAATAATAACCAACCATTTTACAGCATATAAACTGTATTTAGTAAAGTTATCCAGATCAATGTAGGTAGCAAAAAATTCGATTAGATTAGTTCCTAGTATGATTAATACTACAGAAACAATCAGCAACAGACCTAAAAGAAAAGTAAGATTGATCGACACCATTCTACTTTTAAAAGCCCCTCTTTGTTTAAAAGTTTTTACTTGATCGATTTTTTCAAAACTCTTCATCAATTGCAGCATCCCATTGGAGGAAAAATAAATGGCCAAGATGAAACCGAAAGACAATAAGCCAAATCTAGGATTAGAGGTAATATCTTGTATGAATTCAAACAAACTTAAACCAGCATTGCCGGGCATTAATTCTTGAATTTGCTCCTGCACTATCTGATCAAAATCTTCTCCATCAGGTAAGTAAGATAAAATGTAGGTTTGAAAATAAGGGAGTAGGGTGAATAAGAGAATTAAGGTTGGGAATAAAGATAAAAAGAAGCTATAAGCCATCGAATTGGCTCTAGTGATTAAATCACTTCTTCTACTTTCATGATAAATAAAAACAACTACATCATAAACAGGGACTTTGAAAAAACCGGGAAGGGAATGGGTCTTTGCCCAATACAAAGTCCCTTCCACAATTGGATGATGGCTTATATATTGTTCTATTTCTGATAACGTTGGCAATTTCATTATTCACTTATTCGTATTCTCAATGCTCAAATACCAATTTCCAAAACTCAATGCTCAATGCTCAATTCTTCTTGAGTAATGGCCTTAATATAATTAAAAAAGTCTTTTTTACGTCTGGAACCAATTGTCCAATCCACAGGTACGGATTGAAATCCATTAGCAAAAGATTCTCCCTTTCTTCTATAATCAAAATATCCCCAGGAGGCATATGCTTCGATGGCTACCCGGCAATTATTTTTAGGACGATCAAAAGCATAATGGTCATCTTCATTAAAAAGAATGGGCATTGGGGTATATCCTTCTAAATTCTTTACCGCATCTACCATATCTCTTATTTTGAATGGTTCATTGACCCCATTTCCGTGCAATAATACGAAATCTGCACGTTTAACTATTTCATTTGTTGGGACGACATAACCTTCAAAACTGGTACTAACTAAATAACGATAATCGTTCTGTACATTGAATTTAACATTTTCCATCAGTTCATGGACTCGGTCTTCTCTGAGTATGTCATGGTCATAGTTGCGGGAGTCACATTCGTTATTTATCTCTATTAAAACGTTTCTATACCTCTTTTGGTGTAACCAATTTATGGTATTATCCACAGCATTGATCACTGCTGCTTCATCTTTTAAGTGCTGATCTTGACCAAAGTAGAACAAACCTAAAATAACCACCATCTCTAATTCATCTGCTTTTTGCAGAATCATATCTAAACGCAATAGATAATCTTCTTTTATATTTCCTAAACTATCATATGCGGTATTAATCCAATCTTTATTGCCATAGCCCATAGGACTCCCTCCTTGCATATTTAGCGAAAAAGCTAATAAACCATGATTTTTCCAAGAAGGCATGGCCGCCAAGAATTCTCTAGTATTTCTATAGGGACTAAAATGCCTATTTTTAGGATACCTCCATTTAGATCTGGTTGCTTGATTGCTATCATCAAAAATGCCTTGTACCATTCGAGCATTAAATAACAAACCTTCAATTTTATGTTCTTCCCAATATCGATCTTTATACGTTAGCTGTCCATTAATTTTGAATTGAGTACTATCAATACTTACGGTAGTTGCAGGCGAGTAGGCTAATAGGGGAGCTAGAGAGGAGCCTTTTGGCTGGTATACCTCGACACTGGATAATTCTGGTTCTCCACCTCGATTTCCGCAACCTGAAGCAATGACCATGTTTTTTCCAATGTGTACGACACCCGTACCATGCCGACCAGATATTAATTTAGGATAGCTTCGCCAAGTGTGGTCTTTTGTATGAAAGCCTTCTACTTCGGAATGTGCCATTATTTGATTGGCGGATTCGCCACCAAGAATTAATATTTCTTCTTCGTATGAGGTAGCTAAGTTTCCAGCCCTCAATGTTGGCAAATCGTTTTTGGAGGTCGTCCATTTTTTTTGTTCTATGTCATAGATATCTACCTCTTTTACAGGATGTAGGAATACTTCATCTGGCGCTTTTGATAACCTACCAGCAATGAGGTAAAGCTTACCATCTTTTGCAACAGCTTGAAAGTGATCTCTAGGCCTTGGGGCATCTTCTAAGATCTTCCAAGTGTCTGTACTCGGATCATATAGATCAAACCATTTCTTATGATCACCTATATGGCCATTTTTTATGCCACCAACCATGTATATTTTGTCTTTATGGAGCACTACACCAGTGGAGCCACGTAGTCTGTTCTTTGGAATGGCTGCTCCTTTTTCCCAATGATCTAACTTGGGGTCATATATATATATGTACTCAACAGGTGTTTCATTAGGGTAGGGCCCAGTGAGTGCGCCAATAATATAGACCTTGTCTTTAAAAACCACTGGTTGAAAATGATGTAGCTCTATAGGAGACTTTGCACCTTCGGTCCATCTCTGTTCCGTAATGTTATATATACTAACCGGCTTAATTCCCCTGCCACCTAATAGGAGTAATTGCTCTTTCACTTTTACGAAAGCAGCTTCATGTCTTTCTAAAGGTTTAGATTGATCTTTTGATGTTAAGACGGTCCATTGACCGTCTATTTCTTGTTTTGCAACAATTGGTAATGGCTGATCAGACTGACAACTAGAAACGAAGAAATATACAATAAGAATTAGTAGAAATTGATGGTTCATAAATAATTGGTGGATGGTGTGCCTCATTAACCAAATGTAGGAAAAAATTATGTTAATAGAATATTTAATATGGTAGAATTAAGCTCCTTCCTTTTTTCCTTTTAAAGTCGGAATGGAGGGAGGTGATTTTTTTTCATTTTTTTTCTAATTATTTTTCATTTGCTATTGACGCAACAGAGGAAACCGTGTATCTTTGCATCCGCGTTTAAAACGCAGCATTTTTTCTGAATTATCAGTGTTTTTGATTCTCTTAATTGAGTTTAAGAAAATTAGAAAACAATAATAATATAAAAGTTCCTTGACAAGGTTGGAAGAAAATTTTTAGCACTTTTAAAAAGTTGTATTATTAACTGAGTTTAATCTTGGTGAATTAATATAATTTTCGAGCAGCGTAAATTGAATTGACAAAATAAGAACTTGGTTCTTTAGTAATTAGTTATTTAAGATAACAGAATTCTGGAGTAATCAGGACACAAACTTTACAATGGAGAGTTTGATCCTGGCTCAGGATGAACGCTAGCGGGAGGCTTAATACATGCAAGTCGAACGGTAACAGCAGTGTTTACATTGGCTGACGAGTGGCG
>CALJIY010000610.1 GCA_937973945.1 uncultured Saprospiraceae bacterium
TTTGGAAGCGAAAATAGCTAGTGAAAGGTTCTGAGAATTACTTTTTTAAGCTGCATAGCAGGGCTACGGAGCTTAAAAAAGTCTTTTTCAGGTTCTTACAATAGCTATTTGCAGCCCGAAATACATTTTTAAACAACTTCATAGTCTCTTACCATACGTGATGTGTTTAATCACGAATTACTACACTTATTTATTCTCTTTGTTTATAGTTTGATAAATTGCAGTAGCCTCCAATAACGCTCCTAACTCATTCACTCCTTTTACACGTACTTCAAAATTTCCTATAGCATCAGAAGCAGCAAATTTAATAACTGCTTTCCCATTAGCATCTGTCTTAATGATAGGTTGCCAATAAACAATTGGTCTAAAGTCAGGTAGACTAGTATCGCCAGTAAAAGATGGGAATGTTCTAATTGGATAATAACCTGAGAATTCTATATTGGTAGATTGGTTCACAATAGATTTTGGTGTTTCCTTTTTTGTGGTAACAGCTATTAAGCCTGTGCTGACCATAGCGGGGTCTAATTGTGTAAGAACGGATGCTCGACTATCGAATAAATCCATAGTCGTTATATCTTGCAAAGACATAGACAAGACCAAATCTTCTTGGTTAGTTACATAGTCATTGACCATATACCAAGGAGATCTCTTGTTGAGGGAGTTTTTATCTTGATAGATTAGTCGAACAGATTTTTTATCTTCTTTTTCCAACACCCTCACCCCCAGAATCACCTCGTCAATAAATGAAGCGAGATCACTTAAAGCTTTATAATCTTTCATAGCAAAACTACGTGCCGCTTTCAACTCTATTCGTTCAAAGGGTTTTGGAGAATCATATTTAGCTGATGGAATTTGAAAGACTTCTTTAAATTGGCGATATTTTTTTAATAAAAAAAGATAGTTTGCAACTGCTTTCGGCCTACTTAAAGAGTTCGCACGATAAGCATCGAAGGCAGGATAGTCTTTTACTTCGATAATCGGCAAAGCTTCGTGGAAAGGATTTAGGTCAAAGATCTGAACCCTTTGAGTACCTGTGAAATCTCCTAGAGGAAAAGTTAATTGCCCCTCCTTGATAGTTGTCTGTTCAAAGGTGTTATGATCTTGAAAGTATAAACTTAAAAATTGAGTGCTTAATAGTTTGCCAGATTTATCTTTTAATAGACTATTGATACTTAATCCTTTTTCTGTAGCATACTGATTGGAGTTTGTAGTAGAAAAAATAGGTGTTGTCGGAGAGATTTTTTGATGTTTCCAATAATTATTATCTAAAACAGAGACTGATAGATTTGCTTGCTGAGTAGCATCTTTTAACTCAATTACTACCGTGATGGAATCTCTTTTTCCGTAGTATTCTTTATCAAATCGAAAACTAATTGGCGCATCCATCTTATCTTCCATCATAGCGTTTTCTATAACAGCACTGGTATCTGCTACAACTGGCAAGGCAGATATATTTGTCTCCAAATTATAAATAGGAATTTCTTGTTGAAAGATGGCTGCCTCTCCAAAATTCAAGGACCATAGGGTATAGGCTCGAAATAAATAAACCCCTTCTATCCAATCATAGGGAATCGCCAAATCACCTATAGCAACATTGTCTACTACTTTCAATTTTTGTTGCTGTACAATAGTGCCATTTGGCGCAATCCATTCGACCCTTACTACCTTACTCTCAATATCAGAGAGTTCTTTTTGAAAATAAATAGTATACCAACTATCCTCACCCGACACATAAAAATCTTTATCAAAATGAACAATTAAAGGCTCAGCTGTCTGGCCATAAATAACTATGCTAATTAGGCTTGTTAGTATACTAAAAAAAATATTTTTTATCATAAAGAAATAGGCTATTGTGTTTTAGGGAGGCAGTAGCGAAATAGTTTTTTAGCAGGAGGCAATTGCTTTTCCTTTTTTACAAAAAAGGAAAAGCAATTGCCTCCTGCTAAAGAGAAATATAAAACATACTTGTTGCCGATTACTAGGCAAAAGATCAGAACTAATGCATTTACCACCAAACAGGCCGCTCCAAACTGCTATTCTCGATCCGCTCACAATCACAACATTCTCCTGCAAAAGGAAAAATAAACATCATAGCATTAGGACAAACCTGCTCCGTAAATCTATAGAAAGGATCTAGATCAATTTTAGTTACATAGCTTCTAAGGCTATCTGTTTGGAGTAATTCAAAATACCCAAGAACCATTTCGGTCTCATCCTCAGGATTGTATATGTTACCTCTAATGGCCGCAGGGGGCGGATCAAAAATACTTCCACTTTGATTCGCTATTTGATTGATGTTTGCCCAATAATTATGCGCTTGTTCTGTGATAGATTGTTGATTCACTAAGAAATAATGCCTACCCCTAAATTCAAATTCTGTCGGGGTGAGTATTTTATCGGCTACTTGTAGTTTTTCAATAGAAGAGGCGTTAAAATTTTCACCATTCAATAAGGTCACCTGCTGCTTGTTGGGTGTCTGACTTACGTAGCAAATATCAGCGGGTGGGCCTAAAGGATTACATTGCCATTCTGGAAAAGAATAAATAGAACTTACATCCCATCGTAGCCAATAATCTGTATCTGTAGGTAAAGAAGTGTTTACATAAGCAACGACAAAACTTTTTTCGATTATGGTATTATTCAAATTAACAGCCTGCTTCACTTCAAATTCCAATTGGACACTATTCCCCTTAATCAAGGGAGGCATTTTCTCTGGTTTAGAAAGATATTGTGTGCCATTTTCCAATTCAATTTCTAGGTGGTATGTTGCTCCGACGACACCTTTAATTTCTGTACCTGCTACCTCATATATCCCTTGATTGATATGCTGGTATCGTTCTTTATTATTGTCTGCATCCACTAGCCATAAGCTAGCATCTTCTACTGGAATTTGCTGACCGATTCTTTGTCCATTTGTGTAGTATAATTTTACTTGATGCGCTCGATTAGCGGGAGAGAATTCGCCATCTACCACTAAAAACTGCGCTCCTTCTGGAAGATCAAAATTAAAAGGATCTATGCAACTACCTATTACAGTAATTGAAAGAAAAATAAATAAATTTTTAAGCAACTTCATTATTATAAATCTGGTTCTTTAAACACGGAATTTGTCAAAGAACGATAAATATCAAAACTCAATATTATAAGTAACTGCAGGAAAAGCAGTTCCCAACACCGCCAATCGAAACGCTTTAGCAAATACGCCTGGTGTATTTTTAAAGAATACCGAAAAGGCATTTTTACGGAAATAAATATTATAGATAGAAAAGGTCAAACTTCCATCATACCGCTTTTTTCTAATGGCATTCCGATTGATGGTATAGGCCAAATCTAAGCGATGATAATGTGGAATTCGAAATAAATTCCTAGGCGAGAAATGGGGCACTTCTGTGCTGCCAATTACATAGCCTGCAACTGGTGCAGTAATTGGCCGTCCTTCTCTATAAGTAAAACTAGCTGCAAATAAATGTCTTCGATTTATTTGGTATTTAAAATTCAGATTTAAATTATTTGGGCTATCAAAATTGGCAGGAAACCAAGCCCCATCGTTAATGGTTGTGGAAGCTCTATTACCTGCTACTTTTCTTTCTGATCGAGAGTAAGTATATCCCAATTGCCCCGTCCAACGACCCGATTTTTTCTTAATCGTTAACTCCGTTCCGTAGGCTCTGCCTTCCCCAATTAATAATGCCGTTTCTAATTGTGGATTTAATAATAATTCTGGTAGATCTTTATACTCTACCAATTGTTCCACGTCTTTGTAAAATACTTCTAAAGAACTTTCCCAATTATTATTTGCAAAATTTTGGAAGTAGCCTATCGAAAAATTATTACTTATTTGAGGAGGAATGTAGGGTGTGCTGACCTGCCAAATATCTACAGGTGTAGCTGCTGAGGTATTTGAAATTAAGTGAATGTATTGTGCCAGTCGATTGAAACTCATCTTAATAGATTTCCCTTCACTCAAGCCTACTTTAAGAGACACTCTAGGTTCTAATCCATTATAAGCCTGAATCGTTTCGTTTTTCGTAAACGTTTGTATATCTGTCGTTTCCTCCACTAATAACTCTTCTGAATTTTCGTACAGGTATAAATTTTCTGGTCCAATATTTTGATACCAGACATAGCGTAAGCCAGCGGATAATGAAAGTCGATCATTGATGGTCCATTCATCATTTAAGTAGACCGCCAATTCCTGCCCAGTATCTTTATCTATTGTTAATCCCTCAACCCCAGAAAGAGGACCTCTAGCTGATAATGTTTCTGGATTACCCGTATAGCGTCCCCATTCTGCCCCCACGTGAATCTCATGTCCATCTAAAGCCGTTAGGAAAAAATTTTGTTTTGCCTTCAGATGTTGCAATCCGTTTTGCAAAGTAAAACTATCAAAACCATCAGGATCAAAAAAAGAATTATCTAATTGGCTATAGGTAATATTCAGAGAAGTAGAAATGTCCGACCTAATAATATGATTCCAACGAAAGCTAGCTAACTGCGTGCCCCAATCATAGCCATATTGATCAGAGAAACGAAAGAAGTCAAAACTACGATAATAAGACAAAGCAAGATTAGACCCCTTACTATTTAAGCGATGACTAATTTTGGCATTGACATCATAGAAATAAGCAGAGCTATTTTGTAAATCAACATTTTTTGCTCGTCGCATTAGCCAATCAGAATAAGAAGAACGCCCACCTAGTAAGAGAGAGGTGCTACCTTTTATTAAAGGAATTTCTGCTGTCACTCGACTGGCCACCAACCCAATTCCCCCACTCAATTTAAAATCACTATAGTCTGCCTCTTTTAATTGTACATCCAAAACAGAAGATAATCGCCCCCCATACTGAGCAGGAATATTTCCTTTATACAACGTGACGCCTTTGATAACATCAGCATTGAATATAGAAAAAAAGCCTAGTACATGAGAAGAATTAAAAACAAGTGCGCCATCTTGCGTTACTAGATTTTGGTCGATATTCCCTCCTCGAACATTGAAACCACTTGCTCCTTCACCTGCGGTACTTACACCAGGGAGGGTTAGTAAACTTTTAACGACATCGGCTTCTCCCATAAAAGAAGGCAATTGGCGAATATCCGTAGGCGATAAACGAGCTACCCCTATTTGTGCAGATTGCACATTGTTTGCTGCTGCTGTACCAGCTACTACAATTTCTCCTAATTCATAGACTTCTTCTTCTAAATCAATAGCTATCTCCCCGTTATTAAACACCTGAATAGTTTGACGATAGTCTGCATAACCAATAGACTGCACTTTTATGGTATGTGTACCCAAAGGCAAGGAGAATTCAAAGTCCCCATTCAAGTCAGTTACGGTATTTTGTTGTAGTTTTTCAATATAAATTAGCGCCCCTATAATTGGCGAATTTTTAGCTTTTATTTGCCCCTTCACCGTTGCTTTTCCACTGATAGCTAGCTGATTAGGGTCGCCTATTAAGGTCGGTTTTTCATTCCTAGAAAGGTTAATGTCAACAGTAGGTTTCTGGTATTTGGTCGTAAAGTATTCCGCAGAATATTGTTGCCCGATGGCTTCTTTTTTGGCGAGAATAATTGCGAAGTCATCAAAATAAACATAACCCAAACCGGTATTGGCAAGTAGTTCGGTCAATACCTCTGATAAAGGACGGTTTTGATAGTTGAAGGAAATAGCTTGATTCGATAGCCATTGCGCTTTATAATAAAAGTCAACTGGGTAATTTTGATCTAAATGAGTTATCACTTGGACTAG
>CALJIY010000611.1 GCA_937973945.1 uncultured Saprospiraceae bacterium
AGGTGGTTAGGGACCGATACCCAATGGCTAAAGTGGTCTATTATATGAACGGGAAATTTGTAGGGTATGTGTTTATTCCAAGAAGTAAAGGGGATAATTCTCAACCTCGATAATGAGATAGAATAATAAGGTATACTCAAAAAAAAACGCCAACGGGGCGTACCCCGTTGGTAGTTGACTGCGATGCAATAAAGACTACTTTTTTTAACTCAGGAAGTAAACTCTTTACCCTGTTATATTTTGATTGGATTGTAGTAACGAATTGTACTTGAAAAATTATCCAATGTATCCAGAGTAGCAGGCTACTCTGAATACAAATAGATCGTAATAATTTCTTGAAAAGGAAATGAGTGTAATACTTTCATGGCTATGAAGTCACCCTAATGGAAATCGGTAATTGGGAGCTTTTCTTACATAGGCCTGCTAATAGAGAATTTCGGTCTTGGGATGACCCCCGAGGTATTTACTTAATTGATAGTGTAATCTTGGATTCTTTTAGTTAAATGCAGTGTACTAAAGAGACACCCTATCAGTAAAATCTCGACCTTTTCAAATTTAAAATTTTTAAAACAACAACAACATTTTTGGATATGTTCGCCGCTTTGTCTCCAAAGTAAGGCATGGACTTAAAAACAATTTTCTAACCTTTTATATTAATTCAAAACTCTTTTTCTTTTTTAAAAGAACAATCTGACAAAGCCAGGTTACTATAAGAATAATTAATTTTGATCCTCTTTCAAAAGAAATTAATTCTAATAAGATATCTCTTTGGGAACGAGTGATTATTTTTGCTCCCCACGGCATTTGGTAGTATTTGTTTTTTGACAGCAACCTTTGTCGCTTTGCCAGATTGTTAATAACAACTCATGCAATCTTTACAATCATTTTGATGATACAAATTAACGCACATTATATTATTATTTAAAACGATTTGAAGTGAAGTGGGAAAAGCTAGGAGTGAAATAGGTGATAAAGTGATGTTTATGTATTTTGCTAATTATTTATTAATAAAAAATACATATATTTTTAAACTCCTTAAACTAAAGAACCAAAAATATAAAAGATGATTAAACATTTTCTAAATGGCATCAGTGCCTATGGGCAGGCCTTTCAATTAATATCTAAATTAGGTTTATGGGGCTATTTAATTATTCCTGGATTAATTAGCTTGTTAATTGGTGGGGCTATTGGTTTTTCTGCTTATGGATTTTCAGATAATATAGGCGATTTTTTGACAGCATTTTATCCATGGGAGCGTGGGCGGTCTATTGTAGATGGCATCGCAACAGCTTTTGGCGGTGTCTTGGTGACAGGTTCTGGTCTGATATTATACAAACATGCAGTCTTAATTTTGAGTGCCCCTTTTATGAGTCCATTATCAGAAAAAGTGGAAAACCATTTACAAGGAATAGATCAGTCTATCCGTTTTTCTGTTCCTCAAATGATTAGTGATATCGTCAGAGGTTTGCAAATAGCTATGCGGAATATTATAAGAGAATTGTTTTATCTATTTCTATTGTTGCTCTTAGGCTTATTGCCATTTTTTAGTCCTTTTGCGGCCATTGGTATGTTTCTGGTACAAGCCTTCTATGCTGGATTTGGTAATATAGATTATACCTTGGAACGGCATTTGAATGTCCGAGATAGTATCCATTTCGTCCGAGCGAATCGAATATTTGCATTGGGAAACGGAGTCGTGTTTATGGGCTTGCTAGCAATAGGTATTGGCTTTTTAATTGCACCTCCATTAGGAACCATTGCCGCTACGATAGAAACAGTCAAACGCTTGGATGGTAGACGTTTAGATGAGTTTGTGTAGTGTCTCTATTCCCCGCCCGCCTGACGGCAGTCGGGCTGGTCTGATCTCGTTTCTCTGTTCTTCCTTATTACAGCACATAACTCTGCCGAACCACCAGCGTACAAAAACCACTCGCCAATCGCAAGTACCCTTGGTCATAGCAAAAGAAGTAAGTATTTCCTGTTTTAGTTGTATAGGTATTGGTAAAATAACTGAATTTAAAGCCCTGCTCTAATAATTGATCTTGGTGTATTTTGGTTTTACCAGAAGGATTGAGGTCAAATAATATTCGTCGATTCTTTCGAAGGATATTATTGATATTCCGAATAAAACTAGTGGAATCACTATTTAAACGATTGTTGTAAGTACTCCTACAACTAGCAGAGCAGAACTTCTTATCTGCTCTTCCGACGAAGGACTCGTCGCATTCTAGACATTGTTTTTTCATAGCTGTATTAGATTTAGAACTACTAAATTACAAAAAAATCAATAGTTTCTTTAATCGCTAGTACTAATAAATCAATATCTTTTTTGGTGTTATAAATACTAAGGGAGGCTCTAGAAGTGGCGGGAAGTCCCAAATGTTTCATCAAAGGTTGGGTGCAATGATTCCCAGCACGTATAGCGATATTAGCAGCTCCTAAGAAGGAAGCAATATCATGCGGATGTATATCTTGTATAACAAAAGAAATAATCCCTGTTTTATTTTCAGCCGTTCCAACAATACTTAAGCCTTCGATAGCAGATAGTTGTTCTTCCGCATAAGCACCTAACATCTTCAGATAAGTGCCAATAGCAGGTGTATCTAACTGATTTAAAAAATCAATCGCATAGCCTAGACCAATCACTCCTGCAATGTTCGTAGTGCCTGCCTCAAAGCGTTGAGGACTTGGGGCAAAACTAGTTTCTTCAAAACTAACGCTTCGAATCATATCGCCACCATATTGAGTAGGGGCCATTTTTTCTAGTATCGCTTGTTTACCATACAAGATGCCAATACCTGTTGGACCAAATATTTTATGTCCAGAAAAAGTAAAGAAATCAGCATCCAATGTAGTCACGTCAATAGGGTAGTGGGCCGTACTCTGAGCGCCATCTATTAAAACGGGGATATCTTGCTGATGTGCTAGTGCAATCATTTCTGCAACTGGGTTAATCGTACCCAAGGTATTGGAAATATGCGTAATCGCTACCATTTTCGTTGTAGGACCCAAGGCTTGCTTGTAAGCATCCATATCCAAACTACCATCTGTATTGATTGGTATTACCCGTAAGCTTGCCCCTTTCGCCTTACAGACCATTTGCCAAGGAATTAGATTGGCATGGTGTTCCATCATTGAAATTAAGACTTCATCTCCTTCAGATAAGCGTGGCGCTAAAAAACTACTAGCTACTAAATTAATGGCGGCAGTCGTTCCACTAGTATAAACAATATTCTCAGAAGCGTTCGCCCCAATAAAATCAGCAACTTTTGTCCGTACTTTTTCATACTTTGCACTAGTTTGGGCGGCTAAATCATAGATGCCTCGATGAATATTAGCATTTTCCTTTTGGTAGAAATTAGTAATGCCATCAATGACCATTTTAGGTTTTTGCGTAGTCGCCGCATTATCTAAATAGACCAAATTGGGATGGGTCTGAAAAATCGGGAACTGTGCTTTTATTTTTGTACCAAACATTTATAGAAATTATATAGAAGTCAGAGGTCAGAAGTCAGACCGCTATGCTGTCAGATTCTAGCAACTCTTACAAGCGTCACGCTGTCAACATCATAAGTCTGACATCTGACAGTCCTGTAAGGACGATCTGACCTCTGACTTCTAAATACCAACAACCATGATCTCCTTTCAAGAAGCATTACATATCATCCTACAAAATAAAGGCAATTATCCGAATGAAAAAGTTGCTTTGGTAAATACTTTAGGTCGGGTGCTAAAAGAAGACTTATATACAGACAGAGATTTCCCGCCGTATAACAGAGTAACGATGGATGGGATTGCCATTCAATATGATAGTTATGCAAAAGGGCAAAGAGGGTTTAAAATAGAGGGCGTAGCTGCTGCGGGGGCGCCACAGTTGAGTTTAGTCGATCCTACACGTTGCGTAGAGGTGATGACGGGGGCGATGCTGCCAGCCAAGGCGGATACCGTGATTCGATACGAAGATTTGGATATCCATAACGGACAAGCGAATATAATGGATGAATCGCTGCTAAGAGGAAAAAATATCCACAAACAAGCAGAAGATCGGCAAAAAGGAGCGTTGGTCGTAGCGAGTAACACCTTGATAAGGCCTGCTGAAATAGGCATTGCTGCAACAATCGGTAAAACGCATATCGACGTTGCCATGCAACCAAAAACGATTATTCTTTCGACAGGCGATGAATTAATAGACATAGGCGATACACCGTTACCGCATCAGATTCGACGATCGAATGTCTTTCAAATACAAACGATTCTAGCACAGCAAAATCTAGATTCAGCAGTCAAGCATTTAGCAGATAATCTAGAGCAGATAAAGGAGGAATTAGCGGACTTACTAGAAAAATATGATCTCATCATATTAAGTGGGGGAGTATCTAAAGGCAAATTCGATTTTCTACCTAGGGCTTTAGAAGAATTAGGTGTTCAAAAATTATTTCACAAGGTAAAACAGCGGCCAGGAAAACCTTTTTGGTTTGGTAAAGCGACCAATGCTAAAAAAACGATTGTCTTTGCATTACCGGGGAATCCTGTATCTTCTTTCTTATGTACGCATCGCTATATCCTCCCTTGGCTGCGTGCTAGTCTAGGCTTGCCAGAACAACAGTTACCCTATGCTAAACTAACAGAAAGCTATTTGTTTAAGCCAGACTTAACTTATTTTTTACAGGTAAAGGTATCTTATGATGAGAAGGGAAGAATATTGGCTACCCCAGTCACAGGCAATGGATCAGGGGATTTAGCTAATTTATCGAATGCGAATGCGTTCTTACAACTACCAGAAGGAAGATCTGTTTTCCGAAAGGGCGGTGTGTATCCTTTGATTTTTTATTAGTAGAGGAATTTCTTACGAAATTTAGGCGGTTGAACACAGAGGCTAATAAAGTATTCCTCTGTGTGCTCCGTGCCTCTGTGTTCAATATTGTCAACATCTAATTAGACTCCCTTACTCCACCGTCCATTCCGTCCCATCCTTCCCATCCTTTAATTTAATCTTCAAAGCCTGCAAAGTATCTCGGATTTTATCAGAAGTCCCCCAATCTTTATTCGTTCGAGCAGTAGCGCGCATATCAATGACCAATTGCATTAAGCCATCCATTTTACCATCATCGCCACCTGCTGCTTGCGCATCATCAGCTAATCCGAAGATGTCAAAAATATACAATTGGAAAGTTGCTTTAATTTGCTCAAAAGTCTCCACGGTTACCTCTTCAAAAGACAAGTGTCCAGCCTTTAAACCATTCACTTTGGTAACCAATTCAAAAATCTTAGCCAATGCCTTTGGGCAATTGAAATCATCGCTCATTTCTGAAGAGACGCCAGCGATTAAAGTTTGAATTTCTTTATCGAGAGCTCCAGCACTGCCCTGGCCTGGGTGAGTCATAGCAGTGAGTGCTTTATGGGCATCCATCAAACGACGATAGCCTTTTTCTGCGGCTAATAAGGCATCGTCTGTCAAATCTAGGGTACTACGATAATGAGATTGCAACATAAAAAATCGCAACATCATTGGGCTATAGCCCTTTGAAATATGCTCACTATCGCCTGTAAATAATTGTTGAGGGGTAATACTATTGCCATCACTCTTCGACATTTTCTTGCCATTCATTAAGAGCATGTTGGTATGCAACCAATAGTTGGCTGGCGAACAATTACAGGCGCCATGATTTTGAGCGATTTCGTTTTCATGGTGTGGAAATTTTAAATCACCACCACCGCCATGAATATCAAAATGATTACCCAAGTATTTCGTGCTCATCGCAGAGCATTCTAAGTGCCAACCAGGGAAGCCAACCGACCAAGGGGAATTCCAACGCATAATATGTTCTGGAGAGGCCTTAATCCAGATTGCAAAATCAGAAGGATGATTTTTCTCGCTTTGATTTTTTAGATCTCTAGTCTCCACCATTAAATCATCCAATTTCTTTCCAGATAGCTGCCCGTACACATCCGACTGTTCTGCAAATTTGATCGTATTGAAGTAGACAGAGCCATTTTTTTCATAGGCTAGGCCATTGTCCAATATTTGTTGAACCATTTCGATTTGCTCTACAATATGCCCAGTTGCACGAGGTTCAATATTTGGAGGTAGGGTATTGAAGATTCTCATCATATCGTGAAAACCATTCATATACTTTTGTACAATCTCCATTGGCTCTAATTGTTCTAATCGAGCTTTTTTGGAAATTTTATCTTCTGCATCTGAATCGGCATCTCCTTCCAAATGACCTACGTCGGTGATATTTCTTACATATCTTACAGAATAGCCCAAATGAAGTAAGTATCGATAAATGGTATCAAAGCTCACGAAGGTTCTGCAATTTCCTAGGTGTACATCACTGTAAACCGTCGGTCCGCATACATACATCCCTATAGTTCCTTCATGGATAGGTTTGAAAACCTCTTTTTTTCTAGTTAAACTATTGTGAACAACTAATTGATCTGGCATTTTTTTTCTTGAAGTGGTTCGATATGCTATTTTAGAGGCTGCAAAAATAAATAAATTTTACAGACAACTAAAGCTTGCTACTTTTTACAAATTTTAAGCTAAAATGGTTCATTTTTGAGGTGTTTTCCCTTTTGTCAGAAAGAATGAAAATAGGCCTTTTCATTTTTAAACAAATTCAGAATAAAAATCTAAGCAATAAAGACTAATTTTTATTCCCCTTTCGTTTAAAATTACATGAAATATAGTAGCATCCTTTTTATTTTATTGATCAGCTCTGGTGCTTTATTGGCGCAAGGCTATAATACCATAGGTGGTATTCGTTTTGGAACAGATTGGGGTATTACGGCGAAGCACCGTATTAAAGATAAAACAACCGTAGAGGGTATTTTCCAGTCCTCTACAAAAAGAGAAGAGGTATTGATTAGTGCCTTGGTGGCAAAGCATAATCCCTTGATTACGAAGCGATTTAATTTTTATACGGGTGGAGGCTTGCACTATGGCTTTGCGTCTGACCCAGAAGTAAGCTATAAAAACCCGTTTGGCGTGTCGGCTATTGCTGGAGTAGAATTTAAAATGGCAAAATTAGTGGCCTCTTGGGATTTTAAACCAGCTATTAATCTAATAGGCGGGCAAAAGAAAGTCTATGCTCAATCTGGCATTTCATTACGCTATGTATTTGTAAAGAAGCCATTGCTCAAAGAACCTTTATTTAAGGAACCTCTTTTTAAGAAAAACAAAGAGAAGAAAAAGGCAGCAGAGAAAAAGAAAATTAACTGGAAATTCTGGGAGAAATGGTAAAAGAGGACTAGACATATTTGCAAAGAAAAGCTAACTTTGTCTACATGTCAATTGAGGAACTATATCAAATCTACGAACAGTATCCTACTGTTTCAACAGATAGTCGAAAGATTACTTCCGGCTGTCTATTCTTCGCCCTAAAAGGAGCTAATTTTGATGGGAATCAATATGCGCAAAAGGCCATTGCTGATGGTGCCGCCTATGCGATTATTGATGATGCGAATTATCAAGATGGTACCCAATATATTGTGGTGAACGATGTTTTAAGCACGCTACAGCAGCTCGCCACCCACCATAGGCAACAGTTTGATATTCCTATTCTAGCAATCACTGGCAGTAATGGTAAAACCACGACCAAAGAGCTTATTCATGCGGTCATGAGTACACAATATCCCACCCATGCTACTAAGGGAAATTTTAACAATCATATAGGCGTACCGCTTACCTTATTAGCTATGCCAAGCGAAACGGAGGTAGCCATTATTGAAATGGGCGCCAACCATATTGGAGAAATTGAAATGCTCTGTAACATTGCTCGACCTACTCATGGGATCATTACGAATGTAGGAGAGGCGCATTTAGAAGGTTTTGGTAGTTTTGAAGGTGTTCAATTGGCAAAAGGGGAGTTGTATAGATTCTTAGAAGACAATAGAGGCATCGCCTTCGTTAATGCAGATGAAGATTATTTATTGGAAATGGCGGGTTGGTCTATTCCGAAGATATTCTATCAGCGCAGTAAAGAATTAGATCTGTCAAATCCTGGATTTGAAACACAATTGTTAGCGCAAACGCCTCTGCTGAAAGTTGGATTTTTAAATAAGAAAGGAGAATTGGTCGCCGCCCAGAGTCAATTAATTGGGCAATATAACTTTAATAATATCATGACGGCTATTGCTATTGGCAAATACTTTAAAGTCCGTACTCAACATATTAAAGCAGCAATAGAAGCCTATACGCCTACTAATAACCGATCTCAGATTAAAAAAATTGGTACGAACACTTTCTTAATGGATGCCTACAATGCCAATCCTAGTAGTATGAACACTGCATTAGAGAGCTTCCAAACGTATCAGGCAACCAATAAATTAGCGATTTTGGGAGATATGTTAGAGCTTGGCGTGTATAGTATGGAGGCCCATAGAGATATTTTATTTAAAGCCAAGCGTTTGGGGATAAAGGTTGTGACGGTGGGTGCAGAATTTCAAAAGGTGGCTAATGCTTCCGTCCTGAATTTCGTAGATACTCCTGCGCTAAAAACATGGTTTGAGCAACAAGCATTCGAAGATACTTTCTTTTTATTAAAAGGGTCTAGAGGAATTAAGTTGGAAGGTTTATTAACGTAGCTGGAAGAAAATGTTCAAATCTTATTAGAATTGTCCTACTTAGTCAACATCATACGTCTGACTACTGACAGTTCCGGAGGAAACGATCTGACCCCTGACTTCTCATTTATCCCTCCCTATCAAAATCTTCATCATCAATTCGAAGATATTGATACCAATCTTCTCCAAACCTTCTTTTTAATAAATACTCTTTGTCGGCATCTATTGTGATATCTAGGGGTTTGCTATGTTCATCTTGACTAGAATATCGTTTAAAGAAATGTTCATAAAAGGTACAATGGCAATATTTCTCTTCTAACAAGCAATCCTTTTTATTAGTAGGCTTATCGCAAAAAGAAAAGTGAAAGGTATTGAGCTCTTTCTGATAGTCAACTTTTTGATCAAATCGGGCTCGAATAACTCTATATTGTATGTTTTTTGGTACTAGCAATTGGAAGATTACAGAAATATGATAGGTCTCTAGGAGTATTTTTAATTGGTCTAATAGTTTGGCGAGTTGAGAGGTATCGAGGGAAGCTTCTGGCGGTAATTGTTCTTTTTTAATACCACACCATTTTTCTAATGGAATACTGTGTGAGGCCGAATGTTCCTGCCAATCAGACGCTTCTACAATACCTTTGATCGTATTTTCTATACCAGTAGTAGTGCCTCTTTTGATGGCAGTGGTAATATCAATATGTAGTTGATCTAAATATTTTTGTAAATTCATTCTCGCTTCGGACAGGATTTTCATTGTAAGCAACTTCCTGTCTATTATTAGGAATAATTGTCTTTTTGTTTCTTTTATTCCATAATTCGTTGCAGGATTTCTAGTATTTGTAATTCTTTAGTGGGAATTTGTAACCTAAAAGGAGTAGGAGTCACGTTATAAATAAAATCTCTTTGAAAGAAGCCTATCATCAATTTTGTCAAGAAAATAAAACCCTCCCTATCTTTTTTCAAGATTGGTACCTAGATGCGGTTTGCCAAGATGGAGATTGGGCTGTTGCAACAGTCAAGCAAGCGGGAAAAATAGTCGCTGTATTGCCCTATTACCTCAAACAAAAGGGACCTTTTAAGTATATTACGATGCCGCCATTAACGAAGATGATGGGGCCTTTCATCTCACCTGCCTACCGAACAGAAAAGTCGTTTATAAAAATATGTACGGCTTTAATTGAGCAGTTACCAAATGTAGCCGCCTATGAGCAATTATTGGATTATGCTATAGATAACTGGCTACCATTTTATTGGAAAGGGTATCAACAAACAACTAGGTATTCCTATTTATTAGAGGTATCTAATCTGGCGCTAGTATTCGAAAACATTAGTGCAGATTATAAAAATAATAAAATCAAAAAGGCTAAGAAAGTAGTCAGCATTGTAGAAGATCGATCCATAGAAACACTGTATCGAGTGAATAAAATGAGTTTTGATCGGCAAAAAATCGCTATCCCTTATGATTTAGCCTTTTTAAAAAGATTAGATGCTGCATTGGTGGAGCAAGATGCTAGGACCATGTTTTTTGCTATAGATCAATCTGAACAAATCCATGCGGTTGCTTATTTAGTATGGGATAAGCAGTGCGCTTATTATTTATTAGCTGGGGATGATCCTGATTTAAGGAAGAGTGGGGCTGGAATACTGTTGGCCTGGCATGCTATACAATACACACAGGAGGTATTAGGACTGCCTATGTTTGATTTTCAGGGCAGTATGCTTCCTTCTGTAGAGCGGGTGCGTAGACAATTTGGAGCGATCCGACAGCCTTATTTTTTTATTAATAAAACAAATTCTAAATGGTTTGATCTATTAGGCAGATTGAAAAGAACTTGGAAGATTTAATTAGGCAGGAGTAGTATTGATAAAAGGATTAATGAGCAGTTAGCTTTTCTTTGTACATCGCATATAAATAATCAACTATTTCTTTAACAGTCGCAAGATCTTCAATTTCTGTTATTGGAATATCTAATTGAATACGCATTTCGCATTGTAATACCATCTCTGCAAAATCGAGAGAATCTAAGCCCAAATCTTTTTGGAAAGACGCAGTATCTGTGATAGATTTTGGCGGAACATCCATCTCTACAAGCACAGCATGGACCTCTCGCTTAATATCATTTCGAGTCATTCTTTATAGTTTGTATAAATGCAGTTGTAGTATAAAGAGCTGTTTTTCAGATCTTTAGGATGTTTTTAAGTTAGACATCTGATAATAAGGCTATACAAATAAAAGTATTGACCTTAACTATGCATAGATGTTTAACCTAATAGCATCAAATACGTTTAATATTGTCGAATATTACTACGTATAATAATATATAACGTAAAAGTAAATTAATTATTTGGAAAGGATGTAGGAAATAAGAGCGGACTTAATTTTGATAGCTTCTTTTTTCTACGTAGTGTTTTGGATCTAGGAGCTGGCTCCAATTCTTTGGTCGTGAAAGTAATAATAGGGCGTTGAGTGCCCCAATAATATTGCTGCTCTTCCTTGCTGATTAGCCGGAAAGCGTCCTTTTTAGGCTTAGTGGATAGTTCAAATTTAATTTCATCAATCGTTTTGCGCATAACGATTATGATTTTTTTGGATGAGGGATAATTTGTATCCTTACAAATATAAATAAAAAAATACATATAATCAAATTATTTATATAAATGAGTCTAATAAATTTTACCGATTCTAAGGCTGTCTTGATAGCAACCTGTACCCTAACCATTATTGTATTTTGTAGATATGTTTTGATGTCTGGGGCATTTTATCTACTCTTTTACTATTATTTTAAAGATACTTTTTGGCATAGAAAAATAAGCGAAGGCTTACGACCTCAAGGGCAAGCATGGTCGGAGATTAAATGGTCTGCTATTACCTCCTTTATTTTTGCTTTATCAGGGGTGGGATTGGTCTGGTTGTGGCAGATGGGGTACACTATGATATATACTGATTTTAAGGAATATGGGCTGCTATATTTGCCTTTTAGCCTAGGGCTAGGCTTATTTATTCATGAGACCTATTATTACTGGTTGCATCGATGGATGCATCGGCCCAAAATATATCGGTGGATACATAAAACCCACCATGACAGTATTATTACTTCTCCTTGGACGTCCTTTTCTTTTCATCCGATGGAATCTATTTTGCAAGCGATTGTCGTACCCTTCATTGTTATTTTTTTACCAATGCATTATACCGTCATCATGACCATGTTAGTACTGATGACCGTTTCTGCTACGATTAATCATTTGGATATTGAGATTTATCCAAAAAATACAGAAAAACATTGGTTAGGAAAATGGGTGATTGGCGCCACCCATCATAGCATGCACCATTCGAAATTTGTTAAAAATTATGGTCTGTATTTTACTTTCTGGGATAGATGGATGGGAACAGAAAGTGCCGACTATGAACAGTTGTTTCGGGATCGGACGAAGGGATAAATAGTATAAGGAATGACGAAATAATAACTGTCTCAACTGGGCTTGTTCTTTTCCAGTCTTAGAAAGCCAAAAAATAGTCCGTAGCTCTGCTATGCACTATTTTTTTGGCTTCCTAAGACAGAAAAATGACTAACCCAACTTGTAACATTTATTATCTCCTCATTCCTAAGGGAGTAGGTAAAGTATTTCTTTGTTAAGAAGTCAACTAATTGTTGTGTATATTTGTTTTGGTAATAGGCATTACACAACGAAGTTGTTTAAAAATGTATAATTGATTTATTTGCAAGTCATTGATCGCTAATGACTTCGCCTTTTTTATTTCCCGTAGCTAAGGCTACGAAAAATAAAAAAGACTGCGCCCTAGCAATCAAGCACTTACAACTAATTTCAATCTACATTCTTAAACAACTTCAACTCTAAAAACAAATCGCTAGAAATTATGCAAGAGCCAGATAGCCAAGAAAGAATAATAAAAGAAGTATTAACTATCTTTTCAGGTCATTTAGAAAAGAACAATTTGCGTAAAACGCCTGAGCGTTTTGCGATTTTAGAAGAAATTTATAATCGAGAAGACCACTTTGATGCAGAGGCTTTGTACATCCATATGAAGAATCAAAATTATCGAGTTAGTAGAGCTACGGTCTATAATACCTTGGAACTATTGGTTTCTTGTGATTTGGTGACCAAGCATCAGTTTGGGAAAAACCTAGCACAGTACGAAAAATCTTATGGTTATAAACAGCACGATCATCTAATCTGTCTAGACTGTGGAAAAGTACTGGAATTTTGTGATCCTAGAATCCAACAAATTAAAAACATGATGGGCGATTTATTGAAATTCAAGGTGATGCATCACTCCCTTAATTTATATGGTCAATGCGACGGCGCCTGTCCTGACAAAAATTAAAATCAGTCACTTTTTCTTGATTTTTACCTTTAAATATCTTTCCTATTTTTCGCTTTCTCCTCTATAGATACCATATCTGGGTAAAACCGACCACTCCGTAAATTCCCTCTCAAGAGACATTAAATCCTAGTAACTTTGAAGGCGCATTTATGCTATGCTAAATGTGACGTTTGGTACCACACATACCAAAAAAATTGAAAGAAGATTCACTACCTTTTTTCAATTTAGAAGTGAAACACTATTAATAAACAAACTTGCCATCTTACGACATGACCTCTACAAAGTTAATTACAAATGAATTTCAGCAGAAAATTCGTTCAGCCTTTAAGGTATTGAATGCATTAAATGAAAAACAACCACAACAAATTATTCACCTTCTAAAAAGAGAATCTAATATTAATGCTTTAACAATTTCTGAGGAGTTAGAAACAACGCCGATCCTTATACAAGAACATTTAGAGTCCTTGCATGCAGCGAAATTGTTAAAGATTGAGGAAAAAGAGGATCAAGCATTTTTCTCTTTAGATCGTGATCGCCTTGCCCGTATTTCTTTAATTATTAAAGGCTTGGCCAGAACATAGAATTTATATAAAAGCAGTATAGAGGAGCCATATCTTTGAAAAAGGATATGGCTTTCTTTGTTTTTATAGGTGTTAATAGGCTGTTAACTAATACTTTCCTCTTTTTAGCTATCCTTTTTTATTGCAAATTGCAGTAGCATCGAAATAACATATTTCGACAACTTCATAATCACAGCGTCAAGAAACTTAGTTTATAAAGTTAGAAATGAAAAATAATACTATTAATAGGGTCATCTTTTTAGGGGCTATCGCTATTATAGGTATTTTGGGTATTCAGTCGTATTGGGTCATCAATACTTGGAATTTACAAGAAGATGAATTTCACCAAACGGTAAAAATTGCTTTATTACAGGTAGCCAAGAATATGGCAACAAAAGATAGTATTGAATTGCCCATTCAAGACTTAGTTCGTCGCCGCTCCTCCAACTATTATGTGGTGAATATCAATAACCATATCAATTCTTCTGAACTCGAATATTATTTAATTAAGGAACTGGAAGATCATGCTTTAGAAGTAGATTTTGAATATGCTGTATTTGACTGTAGTAATGATAGGATGGTTTATGGGGCTTATTGTAAATTATCAGATGCTAGGGAAGATAAAAAAGAGACGACCTTAGGAGACCTACCAACGATGGAAGGCTTGACCTATTATTTTGGCATCAAATTCCTCAATAGGGAAAGTTATTTATTGGGGCAAATGTGGCTAGCCTCCTTGTTTACGGGTATTCTATTAGTATCCATTCTCTTTTTTACTTACGCCATTTCTGTCATTTTGCGACAGAAACGCTTATCGGAGATGCAGAAAGATTTTATAGATAATATGACCCATGAATTTAAAACCCCTATTTCTACTATAAAAATTTCTGCCAATGTCTTAAAGAATGCCAAAGAATTACAAGACAACCCTCGCTTACAACGTTATACCTCCATACTCGAAGAGCAAAATCAACGGCTCAACGATCAAGTAGAAAAAGTACTGCAAATAGCTCGTGTAGAGCGACAGTCTTTTGAATTAAAAAAAGAAGCTTTACAGCTCAATGATTTATTGAGCGGTATACTCAATAGTACGGCCTTAACGGTTTCTAAATTGAAGGGTCAATTACATCAAAAATTAAGTAATGATTTACCCTTGATCCAGGCAGATAAGCATCACTTGACCAATGTGCTACATAATTTATTGGATAATGCGATTAAGTACAGTGGCAACAAACCTGATATTCTAGTCCGTACGGAAGTCCATAAAAAAAACATTATTTTAAGTGTTAAGGACAAAGGAGTAGGTATTGAAAAGGCATTGCAAGGAAAGGTGTTTAATAAATTCTATAGGGTGCCAACGGGTAATGTCCACAATGTCAAAGGATTTGGATTGGGCTTATTCTACGCTAAAAATATATGCAAAGCGCATGGCTGGACCTTATTACTCGACAGTGAGAAAGGAAAAGGAACAGCGGTCTCTATTACCATTCCTGTTAAGGGAGTAGGCAAGAAATAAAGTACCCGTTATGGCGCAGTAATTTTTTCTTGTGAGATGAACTTGCAGTGCAAGTGAACCGCAAAGCGGATGGGCTGCCTAAAAATCAAGGCATAGCCGGGCTACGGCTTTATTTTTAGGGTTTTTCAGAAGGAAAAGGACAAGTTAGAATGGGGTAGGTTATTTTTTCCTACTCCCTAAATAGAGGTTTACACTGCGAACGGGATTAAAAGAGGAAATCTACGTGCAGCGCCTCGCAGTCAACATCATAAGTCTGACAGCGAAGCGATCTGACATCTGACATCTGATAGCGAAGCGATCTACTAAATTAAAAACAGATATAATGAAAGCAAGTATATTGTATGTAGAGGATGATGAGAGCTTAGGTTTTGTAACAAGAGATAACCTTGAAATTGCAGGGTATCAAATGACGCATTGTACGGACGGTTTGGAGGCATTAGAGCATATTAAGAAAAATACTTTTGATCTCTGTTTGTTAGATGTAATGCTTCCTGAAATGGATGGGTTTACCTTAGCTACTGAAATACGAAAGCGAGATACCCATATCCCTATCTTATTCTTAACGGCAAAATCTTTAAAAGAAGATCGCCTTCATGGCTTAAGGCTAGGAGCTGATGATTATATCACTAAGCCCTTTAGTATCGAAGAATTAATATTAAAGGTAGAAGTCTTTTTAAGAAGAAGTAAAAATATAGGCGCTAGTGTAGAGCAACCGCTTTTAAGAGTAGGGCAATTTGAATTAGATTATAAGAATTTGTCTTTAGTGATGGAGGGGAATAGTCGAAAACTCACCCAAAGAGAAGCAGACTTGTTGAAATTTCTGATCGAACATAAAAATCAAGTGGTACAAAGAGGAATGATTCTAGAAAAAATATGGGGCGAGAATGATTATTTCTTAGGCAGAAGCTTAGATGTATTCATCTCTCGTTTACGAAAATATCTAAAGACAGATACCAGCCTCAAAATTGAAAATATTCACGGCGTTGGTTTTCGCTTGATCGGCTAGAGGTAGGTAATAGGTAAGAAGTAATAGGTAATAAGTAGTATAACGTACTTATTACCTATTACTTCTTACCTATTACTTAACTAAACAACTTAGCTTGGGCAAAAGGAATTAACGCTAATAGAAGTGGCTGCACATATAAATCTGTTCGGGTGACTAAATTTTCTGTTAAACTACCCACTGCACCACCTCCCTGTTTTGAATTGTGCATTTTAAAAAAAGCATCATTTACATGGCCTAATTCTTTTCCTTGGCGCACGGCGTCTGCTACATAAGGAGGCAATGGAAAGGTACAAGAACGAGCATCACTTAAGGCCGTTTTTGTTAGAACAACCATCCATCCAAAAGCATCCATGACACTTTCTCTATCTTGAATTCCTCCTTCTATGCCTACCCAAAAGTCAGCACTAGGGTGAGCAGTTTTTGCATTGTTAGCCCTATTCGCAGCGCCTTCATAGGTTTCTCCATCTGACATCGGTTGATCTGCTACGAAGGATGGGACCTGTACACCTATCACCTCAAATGTTTCCTTAGGAAAAGTCCGCTCGAAGGCTATTTTTGCGGCATTGATCTTTACAGGATTTTTGGAGGCGACGATTACTTTTTTCATATTTATAACATCTAGTATGGATGAGATCAATCTACAGAACATTGAATTAGAACAGAGAACAGAGATGAGAGAATAGAGACAGATTTGGTTTTCCAACAACGAAATTTAGTCTTTTTAACGTCACCTGTCTCTGCTCTCTGCTCTCGCTTCTCTGTTCTTTGCTCATGTCCAAGTAGTATAGAATGAGATACAACTTCAAAAATAGAATTTATTATCTCTTCATTCCTTATTCCTCCACATACAAGTTAAAAATAGGAATATCCATCACCAAACTAATCCCATAGCGCCATACATTTTGATCTAGCCCAATAGATCCATTTCCTTTAATGGCTCTGAGTTGTGGCGTAAATTGGGTCCCTAACATAATGGATAAGGGAACTTTCTTGATCCCCCATACTATATGCGCACCTGGAGACAATACCTGTCGCCATTGCAGTTGCGCTGGAAAACCTTCTGCCTCCCCGCTCCAGCGATAACTAAATGCAGCGCCTACATCAATGATCGGCATGAAAAGACTAATCGCATGACCATCTTTTTTTCTAGATTTCCCCCAACTTGCGGCAATACCAAGAGGGGCAGTGATTCCTATTACATTTCCTTTGTTTAAATTATTTTCTAGCCCCTCTTCTTTACCTACATGTAAGCCCGGGTAGGCATTTAAAGATAAACTGAATTTCGATTGTCGTTTTAATCGATAAGACCCTACAGGCAAAGCATATTGCTGTAAAATACCATTCACCTGCGCGGTACTATTGGCGGATAAGATATCCACCATAAAGCTACTATAGAAGAAAATATCTTTTAAAATTTTAGGCGTGCCATTATCGGGGACTTCTTTTTTTGAGGCTACTTTTGCGCTTATGATAGGCTCCAGTAATTGACTAAGATGGATAATGAAAATACCCAACTCTTCCTTTTTTAAATCTTCTGTTGCTTGAATCGTATTTCGAATCATCGGAATACAATCTTGATAAGCAAGACTATTGTAGTATTGTACAGGTTGAAATAAGTATTGGGTAGAAAAACCAAATTCTAATAATTTATATAGACTTTGACTGAAGTGGAAAAATAGCTCATCCGTAGCACCTTCGTCATTATCAGTCAATAATTTTTCTCTATAATGACTACTTTTATGTTCCACGTTTTGTAATAGACTAGATAAGTTGACCATCGTTTGGATAACCTTTACCATTGAATACTGAAACTGTTGTAAAGGACTAATATCGGGATCCACAAAGAGTTTTTGTAAAGCGTATTGGTTATTTAAATATAGCAAGGCTACAAAGTATTCATTGGTCGGATAGCTCAATCGCATCAATTGATTAGCGGTGAGGAATGATTGCGCTTCTTCGTCTGCTATTAATTCTTTAGCAAGGGTAGTCAGCAGGTCTAGATTGTCGCTTATAGGATCTTCAATTTCTTGATATTTATAGTTTAGTTGATGTAGAATATTGATGGAGCTAATATCTTCTTCATAGTTTCGGAGCAGATCATTTGTCAATCGGAAAGCTCTGACTTGATGCTGGTCGGCAATAGCAGCATAAGCGGGGTCTGTTGTTAATAAAAATTCCAAGTTGTGAAGCATTTCTTGAACGTCCCCCTGAAAAGATTCTACCCATAATTGTCCAATGGACGGTAGTCGAAAGGCATCCTGCGTTTTTAATAAATAGAACGTATTGGGAAATAGTACTTGGAGTTCCTTTGTTTGATGCATTTTTTCTAAGAAGCGATCAAAAAATGCTAACAATAATTCTTGTTTGCTTCGATCTACTAAAAATTGAGCAACCGCATTGATTGCTTTGGAAGGGAAGGATACACTTGAATAAGAAACGTCAGAAGTGCTAAGGAGATCTGCAGGAGCACCAGCGGACGCTGTTAAAGGAAAATCTGCTTGAGGGGACCCGTTCAAATGTTCATTCTCATGAATCAACTCTAAAAAACTGATCGTAATACTATCGGTCTTTTTATTTCGATAAATTAAATTGAAATAGGTATCATTTCCATTATTTCGATACGTTTGATTATCTTCTAAATCAAATGCATAATATCGGTTCGTATTAGGAATGATCGTTGGAACACCTTCATAAATTTGTTGTCCATTATAATAAGCTACAGGTGTTGGATTGAATTGCCCATTTCTCCATTCAAAAAACAATCGAGTATTTGGATTATAGACGGCAATTAATTCTTCTTCTTCAGAGGGGAGTCGCTCGTTTTCTTCATCCTGAAAATACATAGGCATAGATGCCTGCTGGGCTATAATAGAAGTAACGGTGTGGTCTTTATTTAGCAGATAGATGGTATCTTGGTATTCATTGAGAATTGCTCCATTTGGCGTGACTTGAAAGGTAGGTTGAATATAGGTCCATATAGGCGCTTCGTTGAGCCAGGCATCTACTTGATGCATATAGGTAGAAGGGTTTGTCCTTGCATAAAATGGATCCTTTAAAAAACGGAGAAGGTCTCTTAATATCTGCTCTTCTTGATCTTGACCAAATTTTACGATGACCCCTTTGGCAGCGTTTTCTATTTTATAATCGTCTATTGCTCGAATGAATTCTTTATAATCTGTCGCATTTTCGGATAATCTAATGGCATCAAAGTAAGCCGTTTGGGTAAGCGCAGATAGGGGAAGCCAAAGACAAAAGAGCAGGAAGCAATTTCTCATATTTTAATTTTTCAGGGATAATAGGCTTGTTTGTAAATAAGAATTGAATATATGAAAATTAGATTTTTATTCTAAGGAGCCAAAAAAATCAGTGCATAAAACACTTTTCGGTCAATTATTCAATTTTTTTAATCATTATTCAATTAAATACAACTCAATAAAGTTTTCTTTCTATGAATATCTCCATTATTACTGCTTTGAAAAATAGGTCAGAAAATTTACTAAAAGCAATAGATTCTTGGTTAAAGATTAAATTGGTTACAGAAATAATTATTGTTGATTGGGATTCTGAACACTCCTTGTATTCTGAACTTATCAAAATTAAAGACGATAGAATTAAATTATATCAAGTTAAAGATCAACCTAAATGGTGTTTAGCGCAAGCATTTAATTTAGCAGCTTTAGTGGCTAAGGAAAATATCCTTTTAAAATTAGATGCAGATATTATAATAAAGTCTGACTTTAACATTAAACATCCTCTAGAACAGGGGACGTTTTATACAGGAAATTGGAGGAATGCTAAAAATCCAAATGAAATTCCTCTTAATGGAGTACTTTATATGTTCAAGGCAGATTTCGAGTTAATTAATGGATATAATGAATACTATAAATTGTATGGTTGGGATGATTCTGATTTACATAA
>CALJIY010000612.1 GCA_937973945.1 uncultured Saprospiraceae bacterium
GTCCAGTAGTAGGAGAATAGTTAACATAGTCTTACTAAAACGATCAGAAGCATGTTCTTACTATGTTTTAACGAAACATTAATCCTACATTTAAGCTTTTGAATTTTTAAATAAGCCTTTTTTTCTTACTTTGTCGGATAAACAACTTCATAGCATAAAATCTAAAATACTACGTCAAAAGAATGGCTGACGAGGACCCAAAGGAAATATTACAGTTATTGCAATCGGATGATCCGTCAACGGTAAAGAAGCTCTTTTATCAGTACTATCCTTTCCTGTGCCAGAATGTTTATAGAATCGTTAAAGATCGTGCAATTGCGGAAGACTTAGCGCAAGACACTTTCTTTAAATTTTGGAATAAGCGAAACGAATTGAAGATTGAAATCTCTATAAAGGCGTACCTGAGAAAGATGGCGGTCAACGAAGCTTTATACTACCTAAGAAAAAATAAGAAATTTCAAAAAGAGGAGGTAACAGTATTGCAATATGTCGCTAATGACGACAATGTAGAGGAGCAAATACTACACCAAGAATTAGAAGAGAAAATAGCAGAAGCTATTGCCTTATTACCTCCTCGTTGCCAAGAAGTATTTAAACTCTCCAGATTTGAAGAACTAACCTATAAAGAAATAGCTGCTCGCCTAGACATTTCTGTAAAAACAGTAGAAAATCAGATGGGAAAAGCACTTAAAGTGCTAAAAGCTGCCTTAAAACAATATTTACAATTATTTTTACTGTTTTTATATACCATTTTATAAGAAGTCAGAAATCAGACCGCTACGCTGTCAGATCGCCTACGGCTGTCAGACGTATGATGTTGACTACGCCACTTTAAGAAGTTCCGCAGTAAACATCATACATCTGACCCCTGACAGTTCCGTTAGCGTTAGCTAACCAGAACGATTTGACATCTGACCTCTAAAAACAAATAATCATTTCAAAATGAAAGAAGCAGTAATCGTTTCCACCGCCCGAACAGGCATCGGTAGAGCATACAAAGGCGCATTTAATAATACCAATGGCCCAACTATGGCGGGTTGGATCATCGCAGAAGCCGTAAAACGAGCAGGTATTGATCCTGCGGAGGTAGAGGATTGTATTATGGGTTGTGCCATGCAACAAGGAACCACTGGTGCGAATATGGGAAGAATGGCTGCATTAGCAGGTGGATTGCCAGTGACTGTAAGTGGAATGACCATTGATCGACAATGTTCTTCTGGAATGATGGCGATTGCTACGGCTGCAAAGCAGATTATGTATGATGGAATGGATGTCGTAATTGGTGGAGGTATAGAGTCTATCAGTTTGGTACAAAATGATAAGATGAATACATATCGTGCGGTGGATAAAGCATTGGTTGCCAAGCATAAGCATGTATATATGCCCATGCTACACACAGCAGAGGTGGTGGCTAAGAGATATGGAATTAGTAGAGAGGAGCAAGATGCTTATGGTCTTCGTAGCCAGCAATTGACAGCCGCTGCACAGGCAGCAGGTCGATTTGACAAGGAGATTGTCGCTGCTTCTACCGTAAAAGGGATCATGAATAAGGAAACAAAAGAAGTATCTTTTGAAGAAGTAACTTTAGCAAAAGATGAAGGAAATAGACCTTCTACGAATGCAGAAGGTTTAGCAGGGTTAAGAACAGTTGTAGAGGGAGGAACCATTACGGCGGGTAATGCGAGTCAATTATCAGATGGTGTTTCTGCTTGTGTCCTAATGGATGGAAAATTAGCAGAAAAAAGAGGTTTAGAACCACTAGGCGCATATAGAGGGATGGCCGTTGCAGGTTGTGAGCCAGATGAAATGGGGATCGGACCCGTTTTTGCCGTTCCAAAATTATTGAAAGCCGCAGGTTTGAAAATGTCTGATATTGGACTTTGGGAACTGAATGAGGCTTTTGCTGTACAAGTTTTGTATTGTCAAGACCGTTTAGGTATTCCAGATGAGTTGCTAAATGTAAATGGCGGCGCCATTTCTATAGGTCACCCATATGGAATGACCGGTTCTAGAATGGTTGCTCATGCACTAATAGAAGGAAAGCGACGAGGTGCCAAATACGTGGTGTCTACGATGTGTGTAGGAGGAGGTATGGGCGCTGCTGGTTTGTTTGAAGTTTATTAAAGAATGGTAAATGTAAAATGGTAAATGGTAAATATGCTTGATGTTGACTGTCATTCATTTTAAATTTTTCAAACCTTATTATGAGAACTACACAAACTAAACATGCTGATCCTTTACGAGAAAAATCATTTCAAATGGCACTGAGGATCATTAAATTAAGTAGATATTTAAGAGAAGTAAAACAGGAATATTTGTTGAGTAAACAGTTGATACGCTCTGGGACGAATCCAGGAGCAATGGTTCGAGAGGCAGCAAACGCAGAGAGTGGACAGGACTTCATTCACAAATTGGCAATTGGTCAGAAAGAAACTGGAGAAACACAATATTGGCTAGAATTACTTCATAAATCTAACTATATATCAGAAGTGGAATTTAATTCTATATTTAAAAACACCCAAGAAGTAATGGCTCTCCTTACAAGTTCTATTAAAACAAAGAAAAAGAACTTAATAAAAGCAAAAAAATGACTTCCTCAATAAACCATTAATATAAAGTCAAAGTACAAGAAATTTACCATTTACCATTTACCATTTACCATTTACCATTTACCATTTAAAAAATATGCCGCATTTAATAGCTCCCTCTTTATTAGCCTCTGATTTTACCAAGTTAGGAGAACAAATGGATATGATTAATCAAAGTGAAGCTGATTGGCTACATTTTGATGTCATGGACGGTCGATTTGTTCCGAATATTTCTTTTGGTTTTCCTATTTTGAAAGCAGCGAAGGCTACCTGCAAAAAGCCAATTGATGTCCACTTAATGATCGAAGAGCCAGAGAAGTATATAGAAACTTTCCGAGATGCAGGAGCCGATGTTATCACTGTACATTACGAAGCCTGTCCACATTTACATAGAACAATCGCACAAATAAAAGAAACAGGGGCAAAAGCAGGGGTCGCACTGAACCCTCACACCCCAGTCAGCGTATTAGAGAATGTGATCGAAGAAGTGGACTTAGTGTGCTTAATGTCTGTGAATCCTGGTTTTGGTGGACAAAAGTTCATTTATAACACCGTCCCAAAGGTGCAGCGATTGTCAGATATGATTATCGTCAAGAATGCCAATGTGTTGATCGAAATAGATGGTGGGGTAGGCTTGCAAAATGCCGAAGCATTATTGAAGGCAGGTGCAAGAGTATTAGTCGCAGGTAGTGCCGTATTTAAAGCGGATGACCCACTAGATACTATTCGACGAATGAAAGCGATTGGACAACTACAGTAACACAGAATTTATTCTGTAAATTTAAATAACGGAATAAATTCCGTGGTACTGAAAATATAATACATGAAACGACTCTACTATATTCTATTTATTTGCCTTATCGGAATTAGTTTGCAAGCTCAAACTAGAGACGCCACCGTTTTTGGAGTTGTTAAAGATGCGATTTCCGATGAACCAGTAGATTTAGTAACAATCTATGTGGAAGGGACAAATATTGCAGTAGAGTCCAATCAAGCAGGTTTCTATCGAATTAAAGTGCCTACAGGCGAACCAATAACAGTAGTATTTTCTAGGTTAGGTTTTAAAGTGGGATCTACAGAAATTCCTGCAATGCTCAGCGGAGAGAGTCGAAAAATAGATATTGGCTTAGTTTCAGAAGAGTCAGAATTAGAGATTGTTGTAACAGAAAGTAAAATAGAAGAGGCAGGGATTGTAAGAGAGGAAGTGACAGAATTAAAATTATTGCCATCTACGACGGGAAATTTAGAAAGTGTGCTACCGTCTATCGCACTAGGGACAAGTAGTGGAACAGGTGGAGAACTGAGTTCTCAATATAATGTAAGAGGTGGAAACTATGATGAAAACTTAGTCTACGTCAATGACTTTGAAATATATAGACCGCAGCTCATTCGATCTGGACAGCAAGAAGGATTGACCTTTGCGAATATAGATATGATCAGCAATTTAGCCTTTTCTTCGGGTGGATTTCAAGCTAAATATGGCGACAAATTATCTTCTGTATTAGATGTGCAATATAAGCGTCCAGAGAAAATGAAAGCTTCTGT